>JAEZBF010000399.1 GCA_023427545.1 Pseudomonadota bacterium | reverse complement strand
GCCGTCGAGGTCGCGAGCCCGTGCTCGACGAAGTCCTGGGGCGAGCTCATGCGGTGCCTTCCTCGGTGGTGTTGAGGATGCGGACGTTGCGGAACAGCGCGGTGGGGCAGCCGTGGCTCACCGCCGCGACCTGGCCCGGCTGGGCCTTGCCGCAGTTGAAGGCGCCGCCGAGCAGCCAGGTGTCGGGACCGCCGACGGCCTCCATCGAGTTCCAGAACTCGGTGGTGGTCGCCTGGTACGCGGCGTCGCGGACCTGTCCGACCAGCTCGCCGTCGGCGATCCGGTAGAACCGCTGGCCGGTGAACTGGAAGTTGAAGCGCTGCATGTCGATGCTCCACGACTTGTCGCCGACGACGTAGAGCCCGCGCTCAACCCGGCCGATCAGCTCCTCGGTCGACGGGCCGTCGGGCGCCGGCTGGAGCGAGACGTTGGCCATCCGTTGGATCGGGATGTGGCCGGGGGAGTCGGCGTAGGCGCAGCCGTTGGACCGGCTGTCGTTGAGTCCGGGGTGCATGAGGCCCATCGCCCGGTCGAGCTGGTAGCCGACGAACAGGCCGTCGTTGACGATGTCCCAGCTCTGCGTGGCGACACCCTCGTCGTCGTAGCCGATCGTGGCGAGACCGTGCTCGATGGTGCGGTCGCCGGTGACGTTCATGACCGGTGAGCCGTACTGGAGCTCGCCGAGCAGGTCGGGCGTCGCAAAGGAGGTGCCGGCGTAGTTGGCCTCGTAGCCGAGCGCGCGGTCGAGCTCGGTCGCGTGACCGATCGACTCGTGGATGGTCAGCCAGAGGTTGGTGGGATGGATGACCAGGTCATAGGTGCCGGCCTCGACGCTCGGCGCCTTCAGCTTCTCCGCGAGGAGCTCGGGGACCTCCTCGATCTCGTCGTCCCAGTCCCAGGCCTCGTCCCCGGAGCCGATGAGGTACTCCCACCCGCGGCCGACCGGCGGCGCGATGCTGGCCATCGAGTCGAAGGTGTCGGCGCCGGCGCCCATCGCCTCGAACCCGGGGTGCACGCGGACCCGCTGCTGGGTGGTGCGGGTGCCGGACAGGTCGGCGTAGTACTTGCACTCGTGCACCTGGAGCAGGTGCGCGGAGGCGTGGTCGACCGCGGCGCCGGTGCGCAGCCGTTCGGTCCAGTCGACGAGGAGGGCGGCCTTCTCCGGGACCGGGACCTCGAACGGGTCGAGGCGGTACGAGGAGACCCAGGCGACGTCGTCGTGCACCGGCTCGGGCGCGAGCTCGACGGGCGCGGCGGTCATCTCGGCGGCCACCCGGGCGACCGCGACGGCGGTCTCGGCCACGCGGACCGCCTCCTCGGGGGTCAGCACGACGCCGGCGGCGAACCCCCAGGCGCCGCCGTGGATCACGCGGACCGCGAAGCCGAGGTCCTCGCTGTCGCTGGCGCTCTGCAGGACGCCGTCGCGGGCGACCAGGCTCTGGTAGCGCACCCGCTCGAAGCGGAAGTCCGCATGCGTCGCACCGAGCTCCCGCGCGCGCGCCAGGGCCGCGTCGCCGAGACTGCGATGGGGGAGGGCGGTGAACGACGGGTCGAGGACCGGACCACTCATGGCGCGAACCTATCCCACTAGGGTCGGCGTCATGAACGCAGTTTCCTGGCTCGGCATCGGGGCGCAGCGCAGCGGGACCTCGTGGTTCACCGGTCTGTTGACGCAGCACCCCGAGGTCGGTCTCGGGACCAACGGCAAGAAGGAGCAGCAGCTGCTGCACCGGGTCGCCGACGGCAACGTCCCGGCCGAGGACTACCTGGCGCTCTTCCCCGACGACGGCATCAAGCGCGGCGACTTCTCGCCCAGCTACCTGCGGCACCCGTCGGTCGGACTCGCGGTGCCGGAGCTCGTGCCGGACGCGCCGGTCGTGGTGCTGCTGCGCGACCCCGTGGACCGGTTCCGCTCGGCGATGCGGCTCGCGGTGACCCGGGGCAAGACCGAGCTGTCGGGGACGCCGACCAGCCTGCAGACCTGGGCCGGCTACTACGCCGACCAGCTCGACCTCTGGGCCTCGCAGGTGGGGCGCGAGCGGCTCGTCGTGCAGGTCTACGAGCAGGCCGTGCGGGACCCGCAGACCGCGGTCGAGGCCGTGTGGTCGCGCATGGGGCTGACCGGCGTACCTCTCGAGGCGGTGGAGGAGCGATCGCGCTCCAGCTCGGCGCCGGACGCCGACTGGTCCTGGCCGCGCGGGATGGAGGACGCGCTGCGAGCGCTCTACCGGCCGCAGGTCCGGCGACTGGCCGAGGACTGGGGAGTCGACGTGAGCGGGTGGCGTTCGCTGGGCTGAGTTCGCCGGGCTGACCGCGTGGGTACCAGCGGTCATGAGTGACGACATCCTTGCCCACACCCAGAAGCTGGTCGACCTGCTGGAGGACCTCCCGATCGGGATGCTGACGACCTTCGGCCCCGAGGGGCCGCGCAGCGTGCCGATGGCGCGGCAGGAGGTGGAGCCGTCCGCGGAGCTGTGGTTCATCACCGCCCGCGACACCGAGCACACCCGCGCGATCGAGCAGGAGCCGCGGGTCTCGCTGACCTTCTCCGCGCGCGACACCTGGGTCGCGGTCTACGGCCGCGGGACGGTCGTCGACGACCGCGACAAGCTGGCCGAGCTCTGGAACACCTTCGCCGAGGCGTGGCTCCCGGGCGGCCCGGACGACCCGAACGCCGTGCTGCTGCGCGTCGACATCG
>JAEZBF010000369.1 GCA_023427545.1 Pseudomonadota bacterium | reverse complement strand
CCGCCCGCGTGGCGGGCTGGCCGACCTTTCCCCTCAGGGGAGAGGTAAGGGGCCTCAGCGGTTGGGGTGGTTGCGGTCGGCGGTGTTGTTGGTGCTGGTGCGGCTGGAGTCGTTGACGTCGCGGCCGAGGTCGTCCTGGTTGTCGTCGACCTGCTGGTTGCCCAGACCCTGTCCGCCGAGGCCGCCCCTGTCGTCGGCCTGCTGGCTGCCGAGACCGCCGGTGCTCGCTTCGCCGCGCGGCGGCTGGCCCGGCATCTTGCCGGCGCCCGTCCCGCCGTCCATCGCGTTGTGCTGGCCGTCCTTGCCTTCGGCGCCGGACTTGCGGTTGTACCCGGACTGCGTGTTCTGCTGGTTCTGGTTGTTCACGGGGAGGCCTCCTACGTTCGCGGGGTTTCTCCAGGGAGAAACCGGCGAGAGGGGCCATCGTTCCCCGGAGGGAGCCCCGCCGCCAGGGAGGAGCGGCGGGGCTGCAGGGCTGAAATCAGCCCTGGATGGCGCCGGGAGTTGGCTGGGCTGGCGCGGGCGCGGGTTGCGCGTCGTCGCCCGGAGCCGGCTCGTTCATGCCGGGGCGCGGACCGTTGGGCATCATGCCCATGCCGGGGCCGCGATTACGGCCGAAGCCCTGGCCACCACGGCGGGCGCCCGGGGAGAGCTCGGCCTTCTGGGCATCGGTCAGGCTGTTGTAGAACTGCTCGAACTTGGGCAGCACCGTCTCGAGGGCGGCAATGCGGGCCTTGTCGAGTTCGAGGCGGGCACGCATGCCGGCGACCGGGTCGCGCGTCGTGGTTGCCGGAGCGGCTCCGTTCTGGGCCGGAGCGGCGGCGCTGGCGGTCGGGTTCGCGGCCTTGCACCGATCGGCGAACTGGGTCTGGGCGGTGAGGGCCGTCGTCCGCAGGTCATCGAACAGCGGCTGCTGCTCGGCCGTCAGCTCCAGGGCATAGGAGAGGCGCACGAAGGCAATCTCGAGCCGCTCGGCCGCGCGGTCGGAGCAGACGAGGTTCAGCAGGCCGCCACGGGCCATCCCGCCGCGGCGCATCTCCATGCCCGGCATCCCGCCACCACGGCGCAGGTTGAAGCTGCCCATGTGGCCGCGGCGCTGCTGCTGGTTCCAGTGCCACCGGCCAGGCATGTCGCCGGGCTGCATCTGCTGGCCGGCCGCGGGCGGCTGCGGCGCAGGCTGCTGCTGGGCATAGGCGGCGGGCACGATGCTGCCGACCGCGATCAATCCGGCGGTCAATGCGACAACGGCGGTTGAGGTGAGTGACTTCATCTTCCTTGGTCCTTCTCCTGAGGTGCGGGTTCTTGCCCCCCGACGCATCAGAGGCTAGGCGGCATCACATGGCCGAGAGCTATCCGTGAGGTGAAGAGTTTGTAGGGTTGGTAAGGCGGGAAGATGATCCATATCGGCTTCGAAGCCGTATCACCCCTACGGATCACGCTCTCACGACGCGATGTATTCCCGCAGCGCGGTCGCTTCCTGCTCGGCTTCCTCGATCTTGCCTTTGACCACGTCGCCGATGGAAACAATGCCGCAGAGCGTGCGATCCGCGCAGACCGGCAGGTGACGGATGCGGTTGGCGGTCATCGTCTCCATCACCTCGGCGATGGAGTCCGAGGGTTTGCAGGTGACGACGCTGCGCGTCATGCAGTCGGCGACGGTGGTCGCGAGGAAAGCCGTGGGGTTGTCCCCCATCTTCCGGACGATGTCGCGCTCGGAGAGGATGCCGGCGACGTCGCCGCCCTCATCCACGACGACGACGGCGCCGATCCGGTGGGTGTTGAGACTTCTGATCGCATCGGCGATCCGGGCGTGGGCGGCAACCGTGTGCACCGCCCGGCCCTTGGACTGAAGGATATTCTCGACTTGCATCGCGTGGTCCTCCTCCAAAGTGGGGCGCAAGTCTGCGCCGAGGAGGACCAGCGGGCAATACTACATTCAGCCCTCGCCGCGCCCCGGCTGCCATCCGCGCGGCGCACGGCGCCGGACAGCGTGGGGGGCGGGCACGGTGTTCCGCACGGCGATGCGGATGACCTCGAAGGTCAGGGCAAAGACCAGCGCGCAGAGCGGGGCAAAGAGCAGTACGACTTCGCCATCTACGGTCTGCGCCAGACGGGCGGCGAAGTTCTCCGCCGCGCCGGTGTAGAGCGCGGTTCCGACAACGCCCATCGTGAGGACGAAGGCGACGATAGCGGAGCGCAGATTGGCGGGCAGATGGGGGAGAGAAGGACGCATGGCAGGCACTCGCATGTTCACAACGCGGTGAGTTGGCCAAACCATTCGGGACTTTGTTCGTATCTATGGTGGTCCGCAGCTGACCATTTGGCGGCGATTATGTGGCGCCTCCGGTGGCCTTCGTGCAGCAAAGGAGTTGTGCCATGCGCCGCCTGCTGTCAGCCCTCCGCGTCATTATCGCCGGCGTTGTTATCGCCAGCGCCGCTCCCGTCCTCGCCCAGAACGCCGACGAGGCCGCCTGGCAGAAGGTGATCACCGGCCAGATCGAGGCCTTCCGGCAGGGCGATGCACCGGTAGCGTTCAGCTATGCCGGCGCAGGCTTCCAGCAGTCCTTCCCAACGCCTCGCGTGTTCCTCGCCGCGATCCTTGCCTCGGGCTATGCGCCGATCATCGTCTCCAAGGCGCACAGCTTCGGGACCTTCCAGCGCAAGGGCGACAAGGCCGTCGTGCAGGTGGTGAAGTTCATCGGGCCGCGCCAGGAGATCTTCCGCGCGATCTACCAGCTCGTCGAGGAAGACAGCGGCTGGCGCGTTGCCGGCGTGGTGCTGGGTTCGCCCGCCGGCGTCGAGATCTAGCCTGCGCGTTCGCTTGCCACCAAGGGGCTGAGCGCATACACCCCGCTCCGGGTTGGTTCCGGAGCACGATCATGGGCTTTCTTTCCGACGCGCTGTCGCGCGTTGCGCCTTCGGCAACGGTTGCGGTGTCACGCAAGGCGGCCGACCTGCAGCGCGCCGGCAAGGACGTGATCTCGCTGGCTGCCGGTGAGCCTGATTTCGACACGCCCGCGAACGTGCGCGAGGCGGCGATCCGCGCGATCAACTCGGGCAAGACGCGCTACACCAACGTCGATGGCATCCCCGAGCTCAAGGAAGCGGTGGCGGCGAAGTTCCGCCGCGACAACGGGCTCGAGGTGACGGCCGCGGACTGCTTCGTCGCTTCGGGCGGCAAGCAGATCATCTTCAACGCGCTGCTCGCGACGCTCAACCCTGGCGACGAGGTGGTGATCCCGGTTCCATACTGGGTGAGCTATCCCGAGATCGTGCGGCTCTGCGGCGCCGAGCCGGTCTACGCGGTTGCGGACGACTCGACCGGGTTCAAGCTGACTCCCGAGGCGCTGGAGCGGGCAATCACCGCGCGCACCAAGTGGCTGATCCTCAACACGCCATCCAACCCGAGCGGAGCGGCCTACACCGCCGCCGAGCTGCGCGAGCTGGCAGACGTGCTGCTGCGCCATCCGCACGTCCACATCCTTACCGACGACATCTACGAGGTGCTGGTCTACGACGGCGGCACGTTCGCAACGATCGCGCAGGTCGAGCCGGCGCTGCAGCCGCGCACGCTGACGATGAACGGCGTCTCCAAGTCGCACGCCATGACCGGCTGGCGCATCGGCTATTGCACCGGCCCCAAGGTGCTGCTCGGCGCGATGACCAAGCTGCAGAGCCAGTCGACGACCAATCCGTCGTCGATCTCGCAATGGGCGGCGGTCGAGGCGCTCAACGGCCCGCAGGGCTTCCTCAAGGAATGGCGGCACATCTTCCAGGATCGCCGCGACCTCGTGGTCAAGGGCCTCAACGCCAATACCGGCCTCGACTGCCTGACGCC
>JAEZBF010000272.1 GCA_023427545.1 Pseudomonadota bacterium | reverse complement strand
GTTCCGGCGATTGGCTCGTCGCCATCGTAGGCGATGATCAGGACAATCCGATCGGCCATTGCCGCGGAGAGCAGCGAGAAGAACCTGCGGTTGAGATAGGGGCGCCCCCATTTCCGCGAGCCGGTGTCCATGTAGAACTCGAAGAACGCGTCCCATGCCGCCTCGTTCAAGTCAGCGCCGGTCAGCCACTTGACGGTCAACCCATCGGCCAATGCGTCACGCCGCTCCCTCCTGGTAACCTTGCGGTGCCGCGACGACATGGTGCCGAGAAAATCCTCGAAGCTCTCGTAGCCTTGATTGTGCCAGTGGAACTGGGTGTCGTGCCGCACCAGCCACCCAGCGTCCGACGCCAGATACTCCTCTTCTTCGGGGACGAAGGTCGCGTGGATTGAGGAGACATCCAGCCGCTGGGCGAAAGCTTCGGCAGCGGTAAGGAGCGCGCGGCGGTACCCGAGATCGTTGGCAGAAACCAGCAGCTTTGGCGCGGTCACGGGCGTGAACGGGATCGAGGCCTGAAGCTTGGGATAGTAGTTGCCGCCCGCGCGTTCGTAGGCCTGTGCCCAGCCATAGTCGAAGACGTACTCGCCTTGCGAATGCGACTTGAGAAACATCGGCATGAGCCCGACGAGCACATCGGACCCGTCACGCAGAAGCACGTGCCTTTGAGCCCAACCGGTGCGGGGGGTGGCGCAGGCGGATTGTTCGAGGGCGAGGAAGAAGGCGTGGTCGAAGAATGGGTTATCGGGCCGGCCGGCGCTGCCTGGTGCAAGGCCGTTCCAGACCGCCGCCGGGATTGCGGCGGTGGATTCTTCAATGGTTGCAGTGAGCTTGTCGTCGGGCACGGTGCAGCTCGAACCTTGGACGACGACTGCGGCTAAACCTCGACGATTGCCTCGATCTCGACGGCCGCCCCGCGGGGCAGGCCGGCGACGCCGATAGCCGAGCGCGCGTGCTTGCCCTTGTCGCCGAGAACGCCGATGAGCAGGTTCGAGCCGCCGTTGGCGACCAGGTGCTGCTCGGCGAAATCGGGTGCGGAGGAGACGAAGACCGTCAGCTTGACGATGCGCTTGATATCTTCGAGCTGCACACCGGCTGTGTGCACGAGCTGAGCGAGCACGTTGACGGCGCAGAGCTCGGCGGCGTTGCCGCCCTGGACAACGTTCATGTTCTCCCCGAGCCGGCCTTCGACGACTACGTCATCGCCGGTCATTGAAATTTGGCCGGAAACGAAGAGCAGGTTGCCGGTCCGGATGACCGGGATGTAGCTCGCCGCCGGCGCCTTGGGCATCGGCAGCTCGTAGCCGTACTCGCGGAGTTTCTCGATCGGGTTCGTCATCGTGCGTTGCCTTCTTCTTCATCGTCAGGAGCCGCCCGACGCCGGTCGCCCCGGCCGTGGAGCTTGCCGATGATCACCGCTTCGCGGCCGAAGCGGCTGCGCACCTCGTCCATGGCGCGCTCCGCCGCCGCCTTGCGGGCGATCAGCGGTTCGACAAGGTCGACCGGATCATCGTCACTGGCCTCGCTCAGGCCGCTGACGCCGATCCCGATCAGGCGGAACGCGGTGCCATCGATTTCCCGCGCCAGGAGCTGCATGCCGGTCTCGTATAGCACGGTGCTCAGCTGCGTTGGGATCATCAGGTGCCGGGCGCGCGTGCGCAAGCGAAATCCCGCGGACTTCAGCTTGAGCGTCACCGTGTCGCCGACGATGCGCTTGGTCTTGAGGCGCGCGGAGAGCCGCTCGCTCAGTGCGAGCAGTTCGACCGAGAGGCTCTCAAAGTCGGCAAGGTCGCCCTCGAATGTCGTTTCGCAGGACACTGACTTGATTTCACCGTCGCTCGAAATGGTGCGGCTATCCTCGCCGCGAGCGAGGCGCGCGAGCCGTGCGCCCATGTCGCCATAGCGGCGGATCAAGTCCTCCATCGGGTGATTCTGTATCTGTCCGATCGTGACGAAGCCGTCCTTGCGCAAGGCCTCGGCAAAGACCTTGCCGACCCCATAGATGAGGCTGAGCGGTTGCGGCGCGAGGAATGCCAGCGTCTCGGCCTTGCCGATCACGGCAAACCCGCGCGGCTTGTCGAGATCGGAAGCGATCTTGGAGAGAAACTTGTTGTGGGAGAGACCGACCGAGACGGTGATTCCAAGCTCCGATTCCACCTGCCGTGCAAACCGGGCAAGAACAGCGGCGGGAGTTGCGCGGTGAAGCGCTGCCGTCCCGGTCAGGTCGAGGAACGCCTCGTCGATCGACAGCGGTTCGACGAGCGGGGTCAGCGCTTCCATCATACCCCTTACCTGACGCGAGACGCCGACGTATTTCTGCATGTCGGGCGGCATGATCACCGCGTCCGGGCAGAGGCGCCGCGCGGTGAACATCGGCATGGCCGAGCGGACGCCGCTCTGGCGGGCGATGTAGCAGCAGGTCGCGACCACGCCCCGCGTGCCGCCGCCGATGATCAAAGGACGGTGCACCAGTTCTGGATGGTCGCGTTTTTCGATCGAGGCGTAGAATGCATCGCAGTCGATATGAGCGATCGACAGCCGATCGAGCTCGGAATGCGCAATGACGCGCGGCGAACCGCAGGCATCGCACCGCTCGGGCCGCTGCCCTGCGCGGCCGGAATACTCGCAATCGCGGCAAAGGGTTGCGAGGGCTAGCACGCTAGTTGGCGTGATTGTGCGACTGCCAGACGCGCATGAAGTCTTCCGGCCGCAGGCGCTTGGCGCTGCAGAGCTCAAGCATCAGCGGCTCGTTGCTGGCGAAGTAATCGATGAGCCCAAGCGCCAGGGCCTCGGTTCCGAGCGCCTCGCGCAAACCCGTCGGATCGTAGCCCGCCGCAGTCATGAACTTCGCGAGCTGCTCGGGCTCCGCAATGAGGATGTCGAGGCACATGCGGCCAAGCTCGGGAACCGTCAGGCGGGCCATGGAAGGCTCCTTGCGGAAGGGTTCGGCAAGGCATTGATGTTACCAGAGAGATGATGCAGAACGAAGCGCGCCAGAGGCGGCGCTCGGGCGGGACTCAGTACGTCATGCCAAAGACCGTCATGATCGTCGAAGACAACGAGCTCAATATGAAGCTCTTCAACGATCTTCTCGAATCCCGTGGCTATTCCATCATCCAGACCCGGAACGGGATGGAGGCGCTCGACCTGGCTCGCGCGCATCGCCCCGACCTCATCCTGATGGACATCCAGCTGCCCGAAGTGTCCGGGCTGGTCGTCACGAAGTGGCTCAAGGAAGACGACGACCTGCAGTCGATTCCGGTGATCGCCGTCACCGCCTTTGCGATGAAGGGTGACGAGGAGCGCATCCTCTCAGGCGGCTGCGAGGGCTACATCTCCAAACCGATCTCCGTGCCTCACTTTTTGGAAACGATTGCCCGCTACATTGGACCTGCCAACTAGCTGGCAGTCGGGCTGAATTTCCATTCTGATGGGGCAGGGCGATCGGTGACGGCACGCGTGCTGATCGTTGACGATATCGCGACCAACGTGCGCCTGCTTGAGGCGCGTCTGACCGCCGAGTACTTCGAAGTCCTCACCGCCAATTCCGGTCGCGATGCTCTCACCATCTGCGCCGACGGCAACGTCGACATCATCCTGCTCGACGTCATGATGCCGGAGATGGACGGCTACGAAGTTTGCCGTCGTCTCAAGTCCAATTCACAGACCCAGCACATTCCGGTGCTGATGATCACGGCGCTCGACCAGCCGTCCGAGCGCGTGCGCGGCCTTGAGGCAGGAGCCGACGACTTCCTCACCAAACCGGTCGACGACGTACAGCTCATGGCACGCGTCAAGAGCCTGGTTAGACTCAAGGTCCTTACGGACGAACTGCGGGCCCGCGCGCTCACCGGCCAGCAGATCGCGATCGAAGATGCGCTGCGGGCGATGGATGCGATCCGTACCGACGCCGGCCGCATCCTGATCATCGACAGCGACGCGCGACATGCCGAGCGGGTCCGCGGCTACCTGAGTCCGCAGCATAATGTGAGCATCCTCACGAGCCCGGCGGATGCCGCAGTCCAGGTCGCTTCCGCAGACTACGAGCTCATCCTCGTCAGCATGTCGCTGGGCGACATCGATCCGCTCCGGGTTTGCTCGCAGGTAAGAACAGTAGAGGCGGGCCGGCTGCTGCCGATCATTCTCATGGCCGACGAAGCGGACCGCCCCAAAGTCGTTCGCGGCCTCGACCTCGGCGTCAACGACTTCATCATGCGCCCCATCGAGCGCAACGAACTCGCGGCGCGCGTGCGCACTCAGATCCGCCGGCAGCGCTACGCGGTGGAACTGCGCGAGAGCGTTTCGAACACGCTGGCGCTCGCCGTGACCGACGAGCTGACCGGGCTATACAACCGACGCTATTTCGACCGCCACCTGTCGCTGATGCTCGAGAAGGCGCGGGAGCAGGAGCGCGACATGGCGCTGATGCTGATCGACATGGACTACTTCAAGTCGGTCAACGACACGCATGGCCATGACATCGGCGACGCCGTGCTGCGGGAGTTTGCGCTGCGGCTCCGCCGAAACATCCGCGGCGTCGATCTTGCCTGCCGCTTTGGCGGCGAGGAATTCGTCGTGCTGATGCCCGACACCGACTACCGGCAGGCCCAACGCGTTGCCGAACGCGTCCGCCTCGCGGTGGCGGAGCAGGACTTCGCAACCAGCGCGCGCCACCCATTGCCGATTACGGTTTCGGTGGGAGTGGCCCTCAACGAAGGCGAGCAGGATACCCCCGAGATGCTGCTCAAGCGCGCCGACGTCGCGCTCTACCGCGCCAAGCGGGAAGGGCGGAACCGCGTGGTCTTCGACGCCGCGTGAACCCGGTAGCCGCCATAAGTGCGGCGACCTTGCCCATTTGATTTAAACGCTGGGCGGTTAGGGTTACCGCTTCATTATGAACAGCGCGTTCGCTTGAGTTTCAGGTGGCGCTGCGTAGGTTCGGCCCAACGCGAAGCGCACCCCCCAAAGGCGCCTTCCATATAAAGCCCCACGGCTCTTCTCAGGTCCGCCGCAACTCCTGAGTTCCGCGGGGCGGCTGGTCCGGTTGCGGACAGAGTGGCCTCTTCAACGTGCCGGACCAGCCATCTTTCCCATGAAACGAAAGAGCCCCGCGTCAACGACGCGGGGCTCTTTTCTCGTTTGGTCTGCCGAAGCGAGATTATTTGATCTTGGCTTCGCGGAATTCGACATGCTTGCGGACAACCGGATCGTACTTCTTGAAGCTCAGCTTGTCGGTCTGGGTCCGGGCGTTCTTCTTGGTGACGTAGTAGAAGCCGGTGTCTGCGCTCGAGACCAGCTTGATCTTGACGGAATTGGCTTTGGCCATGGCAGTGGTCCCTTGCAAAACAGGACGCCGCGCGGCTTGGCGCGCGGCGGAATTGGCGGCAAACTACGGATTTGAAGCCGAAAGTCAAGGCAGGAGGACAATGGTGGCCGACCATCCTGCGAGCGCCGAGCTGCTCAAGAAGCTGCAGATCAAGTCAGGCGCGCGGATGTGGCTCGTCAACGTGCCCCAGGAGATCGCCGAAGCGCTGAGCGCCGGGGCCGAGGTCGAACCGGTCAAGCCTGAAGAGCCGCGCGACGGTGTTCTGGTCTTCTGCGACAGTGCCGCGGAACTCGAAGCGCTCGTCCCGCGGCTGCTTGACGGTCTGCCGCGGGATGGGGTGCTCTGGATAGCCTATCGCGAGGCCGAAACCGGTCTGCCGGGGCACACGGGCTGGGCTCCGCTAGTAGCCGCAGGGTGGCGAGCCACGGGTTCGATCGCGATCGATGAGCACTGGACGGGAATGAGGTTCAGCCCGGCCGTGTAAACCAGTCAGGCCTCTTCGTCCGGGAGCGCGGGATCGCGATGGTGCGGATCGAAGCCGTGCATCCGGTTCGCCCACTGCAGGCCGACCACGCCACCCTTGATCGGCTGCAGCAGGATCAGCGTGAGCACGATCGACAGGGGCACCAGCGTCATGATGTAGGTCATCGGGCTGATGCTGGAGGTCATCGACAGGTCCATCAGAAGGAAGACGATGACGTGCCCGACGATGACGATCGAGAGATAGGCCGGGAGATCATCGGCGCGGTGATGGTGGAATTCCTCGCCGCAGACTTCGCAATGGTCGACCACCTTCAGGAACTTGCGGAAGAGCCTGCCCTTGCCGCAGTTCGGGCACTTGCACAGCAAGCCGCGCCCGATCGAGCGCCAAAGATGGCGTTCTTCGCCATGCGTGTGGATGGTGACGGTCATCGCGAACTCCTGCGGCCCTTGGGTCCGTACGACCGAGATGGGCGCTTACCGCCTCTTCTAGAAGGTGGCGGATTGCCGCGGGTTCCGGCGCTAAGCAGCTCGAAACGCAGGGCGCCGGCGATTGGCGCGGCTTCGAGCAGCCGGACATCCACCGTTTCCCCAAGGGTGAACGCCTCACCGGTGTGATCGCCGACGAGCGCCTGGCGCTCCTCGACATAGCGGTAGTAGTCGGCGCCGATCGTCGAGGCCGGTATGAACCCGTCGGCGCCGGTCTCGGTGAGGCGGACGAAAAGCCCGGCCTTGGTCACGCCAGAGATGCGGCCGGTGAAACGCGCGCCGATCTGCCCGGCAAGGAACTGCGCCAGCAGCCGGTCGGCAGTCTCCCGCTCGGCGGCCATGGCGCGGCGCTCTGTTGCGGAGATGTGCTGGGCAACCCCGGCGAGGCCGGGGACGTCCTGCTCCCGCAGGCCATCCTTGCCCAGGCCGAGAGCGGTGATCAGTGCCCGGTGCACCACGAGATCGGCGTAGCGGCGGATCGGCGAGGTGAAGTGTGCGTAGCGGTCGAGGTTGAGGCCGAAGTGGCCGTAGTTCTCGGCCGAGTATTCCGCCTGCGCCTGGCTGCGCAGTATCATCTCGGAAACCTGCTCGGTCTTGCCGGCCTGCCTCGCCTTGTCGAGCACGCGGTTGAAGTCGCCGGGCCGCACCGACTCGCCTTTGGGCGAGGGCAGGTCCAGCGAACCAAGGAATTCGCGAAGCGCGGTGATCTTCTCCCGGCTCGGCGAGTCGTGAACCCGATAGACCAGCGCGCTGTGGTGTTTCTCCAGCGTCTCGGCTGCCGCGACGTTGGCGGCGATCATCATCTCCTCGATCAGCCGGTGCGCGTCCAGGCGCTCTGGCACGAAGATGCGGTCGACCATGCCCTGCGTGTTGAGCAGGATCTTGCGCTCGGGGAGGGCGAGGTCGAGCGGTCCGCGCTTGTCCCGCGCGATGGTCATGGTGCGGTAGGCTGCCCAGAGCGGCTTCAGGATGCGCTCGAGGATCGGGCCGGTGACGTCGTCGGGCCTGCCGTCGATCGCCGCCTGCGCCTGCCGGTAGGCGAGCCGCGCCGCGGAGCGGAAGATGATGCGATGGAAGCTGTGGCTTTTCTTGCGACCCTCGGCGTCGATCACCATACGAACGGCGAGGGCAGGGCGGTTCACTCCGGCCTTGAGCGAGCAGAGATCGTTCGAGATGCGCTCGGGCAGCATCGGCACGACCCGGTCGGGGAAGTAGAC
>JAEZBF010000204.1 GCA_023427545.1 Pseudomonadota bacterium | reverse complement strand
CCGCCAGGTTGTTGACGATGTGGAGGATCGCAACGACTACGATGAAGGCCATGTAGTACCAGTTCGCGACGTAGATATGCGGCTCTTTCCGCCGGGCGAGGGTGCGGAGAAAGAGGATGAAATACGTGACCCAGACCACGACGAGCCAGATGTCGGCGTACCACTCGGCCTCGGCATATTCCTTGGACTGGGTGACACCCATGAAGTAGCCCGTGACGGCAATCACGCAGAACAGGTTGAAGCCCAGGAGTACGAACCAGGGACTGATCTGGCCGGCGAGGCGCGTCCGCGAGGTGCGCTGCACGACGTGAAACGAAGTGGCGATCAGCGCATTGCCGCCGAAGCCGAAGATGACCCCGGTTGTATGGGCGGGGCGCAGGCGTCCAAAGCTCAGCCAATCGGTCGCGAAGTTGAGCTGGGGCCAGGCCAGTTCGGAGGCAACCCAGACCCCGACGAACATGCCGAAGACCGCCCAGACCATCGTGAGCGCCACACCGACCCGAATGGGGTCGTCGTAGTAACGCGACAGGCGCTCCGGATCAGGCTCCGGTTCGTTGTACTGGGACATCACGCGGATGGCCAAGGCACCGCTAAAGAACAGCACGATCCAGCCATGGATGCCGAAAGGGTCGGGGCCACCGGCGGCTGCCATGAGCAGGCCCACCGCAGCCATCGCGATCAGGATCATCAGTCCCGTAAAGCGCTCGCCCCTGGAGAGACGAGCCACGGCGGAGCCGCGGGCGACATTCTGGTTCAGCGCCATTCAAGCCTCAGAAGGATCGATCTCACCGGCAACACGGCAGGCAGCGTCGATTCGGTTTTGTGCACCTGGAGCGCCGGCGGGCGGTTTGAGATGTTTGCGAGTTGGATGAACATCTCAGCCGAATACGTTGACGGCGACTGCGGAAAGCGCTGCGATCAGAGAAATGAGGCTGGGCAGGACCGCGGCCGCTCCCAGCACGATGGACATCCACACCCAAACGTCCATTCCACGTGTCCGGGCCATCGACCAACCTTCCCAGCCGTCTGCAACGGCACCACCTTACACCCCCGGGCGGAACCGCCGGAAGAGTGGTCAAATGCCGCCGCTCCGTCTTTGATCCAGCTCAAACAGGTCGCCGAGCTTCAGCGACGAGCGGAAGGTGGACCTCGATCCCCGCTTCGACCAGCTCCTCGCCTGAGACCGCGTGCCAGAACCAATCGGCAGGTTGGGCGCCCTGCTCCCGGGCTTGCTGACGCAGGCGCTCGTAGGTTCTCAGTATGCCCTTGATGCCCGCCGACGTGGTTCGAGCGGAAAGCTCAGACCCACCTGGAAGCCGGTCCTGGCGGAAGCCGTTCGGACCGGAGCCGCCGCTCATGGCAGCAACCGGCACGCCGACCTCGACCGTGATCGTTCCCGGCCGGCGGTTGCGATAGACCACGACGACCTCGTTGGGCTCGAGCCCGTCGAGCCTGGCTCCCCGGGCAATGAGCGTTGCGAGTGCGTCACGGATGCCGGCGACCACCGAGGCGGTATGGGTCTGGCAGAAGCGGGTCGCGAACAACATCTCGCCCGCCCACAGATCCCGCACGTTCAGTTCGTTCGTGACGCTGTTGACGCCGTCGATCGCCTTCACCGCCTGTTCGCAGGCGGTCCGCTCGGCCTCGTTGACGACGGTGCCGCTGAGGACCACGTCGCCGTTCTCGACGCTGACCGATATGCCGTGGGATTTGCCCTGAGTGGCGCTCCAGAGCGCGACCTGCACGCACTCGAGGAGATTTTCATCGACCGAGATGTTCCCAACGAACGGTTCGCGGGTGGAGAACGGGATGGGCTCCGGCAGAAGTGTCTTGGCCGGTTTCCTGGCTGAAGCTTGCATGGCCTTGTCCTCCGAGATTTGCCGGGGAGCTTAGTGGATGCGGCCACCCGGGAAGTTGACCCAGGTCAATCGATCGACCTCGCGTGACAGATGACGAGGCGGAGCTACTGGGCGGAGTAGCCGCCATCCACGAGGTGATAGCTGCCGGTGATGAAGGAGGCGGCGTCCGAGAGCAGGAAGCAGGTAAGCGCCGCCACTTCGTCGGAGGTGCCCAGCCGCCCGATCGGATGCAGCCCTGCCACATAGCCCAGGGTTGCCTGATCGAGGTTCTTGGACAGAAGCGGCGTATCGATGAAGCCGGGGCCGATCGAATTGATCCGGATGCCGTGCTTGGCGTACTCGATGGCTGCCGTCTTGGTCAGGCCCACCATGCCGTGCTTGGCTGCCACATAGGCCGGCGATTGCGCGAAGCCCAATGTACCGAGGATCGATGCCATGTTGACGATGGCGCCTCCTCCGGCCGCCTGCATGGCCGGAATCTCGTACTTGAGGCCATAGAACGCACTGTTGAGGTTGACGTCGATGACCTGCCGCCAGCCGTCGAGCGGGTAGTCAGCCGTTGCAGCGCTCGGGCCACCGATGCCGGCGTTGTTCACCGCCAGGTGCAGGGCGCCGTAGGTGCCGACCGCAAAATCGACCATCGCCTCGACTTCGATCCCATCGGCGACGTTGACCTCACGGGCTACTGCTGTGCCGCCTGCTGCCTTAACTGCGCGGACGACGTCTTCCGCGCCGCCAAGATCACGATCCGCGACCACCACCCGGGCACCGCCCGCAGCGAGCTGGCGCACGACGGCAGCGCCGATTCCGGAGGCGCCGCCGGTGACCAAGGCCACCTTGCCAGTGAAGTTCTCTGTCATCGGGTGTTCCCCTGTTCGTTGAAGAGCGCGCGGGCAGCGCCGCCTCTTGATAAGCTAGCTCAAGCAGGGTCTGCGGCCTTGACCTGCCTCAAGGGCTCGGCTCGTAGGCGACGACCGTTCCGCGCCAATAGGTGAAGAGACCGTCCGCGAGCACCCAGCCGACCTCGCCATAGGCAGGGATGCGATAGCGGCCGAACTGGCGGAAGTCGCGATAGAGCCCGTGCCAGGTCGTGGGCACGGTGGCGCCGCCGTCGATGCCCATCGGCCGGTCGTCGGCTTCCATGCGAACGATGTCGCCATTGGCGTCGAAGTAGAAGCGGAGTGAGGCTGGGCCGCTCCGCGAGTCGGCGGTCACTTCGATGGTCCGGGGGTCGACCACGCGCCAGCGCAGCGCCGTGTTGTTGAGGATCGCATCGGGGTAGACCGGCAGCTCGGAGAGGTAGCGCATGAGCTCCCCCTTGTCGTAGTCCGGCCCCTCTCCCCCGGCGACCTGGATGCTGCCGAGCAGCCGGGCGGAGAGCTCGCCACGGCCATCGACGTAGGCGTCGAGCACGCTGACCGGCAGGCGGTTCATGGTGCCACTTGCGGTCCAGACGATCCCGGGCGCGATCGTGCCGGTCCACTGCTCGGCGCTAAGCTCGATCGGCGCCGCATCCTTGGATGTGGCAAGCGTCGCCTGGTGACGCGCGTAGAACGTCGAGGGGCCACCGATCTCGCCGCCGGCCCTGATCGCGTAGGCCCTGACGATCTCCGGCAGTCCGGGGTTGGCAGTGGACGGCTTCAGCTGCGTTGCGACCATGTCGCGGCGGAGCTGCTCGGCATGGTCGCGGAAGGCGGCTGTCGAAAACCAGAGATAGAGCGCGGCAGCGACAATCACTGCGGTGGGCACGACGAGAAATCCGATCACCCATCTCACCGATTGGTTCTCCGGCCAGCACCGGCTGCACTCCAGGTAGCGTGGCTGGGCCGCAGCGGTTTGATGCAGGTCAACGGCCGGCACCCTGGCGTCTGCTGTTCTCCCTCCATCAACCAAGGAGGGAACCGATGCCCGCAGAAGCACTAGTCGTCACCGCCATCATGGTCGCGGTCTTCGTCGTGTTCGCAGGAGCACTCGCCTGGGCGAGCACGCGTTGAGCGTGCCGAGCGAGCAGTCCATGACGACGATCTCCCACATCGAGCTGGAGCTCGCGCGCGAACCCGGACACCCGCTGGGCGACCGCGATCATGCCTATCATCTCTACCTGCCGCTACACGCCGATGGCAGTATCGACGCCAAGGCCTGGCACCAGAACCAGGCCGCCTGCCGCGTGCGGCGCATGCGACCCAACGAGCCGGAGGCGAGGGGCAGGATTGTGCACGGTCCGGGCGGCCGCTGGATCTTCGACTACACCGACCAGACCGACCGTGACGACGAAGTCGGCTTTCGCTTCGAGACGGAGCGGTTCGTTCCCGGCGAGTACCTGTCGATCCGCGAAGACGACGGCAAGACCCACGTCTTCCAGGTCATCGCCGTACGGCCCACCTGAGGATCGCCAACCAGGTGCCGAGGATCTCCACCGATCCTCGGCAGACGCCGCTCAGCGCAGCGCGCGCAAGGCGTTGAGGATGACGGCGACGTCGATCGCCTCCTGGAACAGCGCCCCCTGCACCGGCGGCAGGTAACCGAACGCCGCCACAACCATCCCGGCCAGCGACAGCGCCAGCCCGATGACTACGCTCTGCGTTGCGATGCGCCGGCTGCGCTGCGCTATGCCGAGTGCCGTCGCCAGCGGCGCCAATGCGTCGACCAGCACGACCACGCCCGCAGCTTCCGAGGATGCCGCCGCGCCGCGGGCTCCGAGGGCCACGCCTACGTCGGCGGCGGCGAGGGCGGGCGCATCGTTGACGCCATCGCCCACCATCATCACCGGACCGCGCGATCGCTCCGCCGAAACGATGTCGAGCTTCTGGCCGGGCGCGAGATCGCCCCAGCTCTCATCGACGTCGAGCGAGGACGAGAGCGCCGTCACGACCTCGCTCCGGTCGCCCGATGCAAGGACTATACGCTCGACGCCGAACCGGCGGAGCTTGGCCAGGACTTCGACGGCGTCTCCGCGGGTCTGGTCGGCGAGTACGATGAGACCGACGAGCTCGCCGTCTACCGCGACGTTCACGGCCAACGACCCTTGCGGAAGATCGGCCTTGAGCTCCGGCACTTCGCCAGCCTGGCTGATCTCCCTGACGTAGCTGGATCCGCCGATCACCACCTGCCGGCCCTCGACCAGGCCGGCGATCCCGACCCCGGCACGCTCGCTCGTTTCCGTCGGCGTCGACAGCGTGAGCCCGCGAGTCCTCGCCTCCTCGACGAGCGCCTGAGCCACGACATGGCTCGACGCCAGATCGAGACTTGCTGCGAGACGGAGCACCTCGTTTGCGTCCGCACCGTTGAAGGTGCGGATGTCCACAACGCCGGGCTGGCCGCTCGTCAGCGTGCCGGTCTTGTCGATGATCACCGTGCGAATACGCGCCAGGGCCTCGAGCAGACCGCCGGTCTTCACGAGAACACCGATGCGTGCGGTGCGCGAAATGCCTGCGATCAGCGCGACGGGTACGGCCAGGATCAGCGGGCACGGAGTGGCAACCACGAGGACCGCGAGCGCGCGGATGGGATCTTGGCTGACCAGACCGGCCGCTGCCGACAGGACCACCGTCACCACGAGGAACCAGACTGCGTAACGATCAGCGAGGCGCACCATCGGCGCCTTGCTCGACTGGGCACCTTCGACCAGCGTGACGATGCGTGCGTAAGTGCTTTCAGCCGCCGGGCGGCTGACCAGAAGCTCGAAGGAAGGGCCAACGCAGGTGGTCCCGCTCAGAGCCTCGCCACCCGGCGCCACACGCTCGGGCAGCGCCTCCCCCGTAAGCGACGACATATCGAGAACCGCAGTCGTTGCGCCGGCCACGATCCCGTCTGCCGGAAGCACCTCACCCTGCCTGATCAGCAGGCGGTCTCCGGCGACGACCTCACCGATGGGGACCTCATGCAGGCTTTCGCCGGAAAAGCGCATGGCGTGGTGCGCCACCCGGCCAAGGAGAGCGGTCATCTCCGAGCGGGCACGTAACTGAGCGAACGCCTCGAGCAGCTGACCGCCGGCATACATCAGCGCCACGACATTGCCCGCCAGAGGCTCGCCGAACGCAATCGCTGCCGACATCGAGAGCGCCGCGACGAGATCGAGCCCGACATCGCCGCGGCGCAGGGACGTGACGATCTCCACCAGCAAAGCCGCGAGCACGGGAATGGTCGCGCCGGCCCATATGAGGCCGGCCATGCCGGGGTTGCCGCTCCAGTAGACCATTGCGCCCGCAGCAAGCCCCGCGAGCGCAATAAGGACCAGCAACAGGTGTGATCGGCTCAGCGCCTCACGCCAGATGGGCATTGGACGAGTGTCGGTCTATTCGCAAAGGCCCTCAAGGGCCGCGATATCGAGAACCTCAACCTGATCCACCCGGGATAGCCGGATGATCTTGCGGTCCTTTAGGGTACGGAGCACACGCGACACCGTCTCGAAGGTAAGGCCGAGATAGTCGGCGATGTCGTTGCGCTGCATCGGCAGGTCGACGAAGCGATCGCTGTCCTGACGCTCCATGAGGTCGAGGAAGAAAGCTGCCATCTTCTCGGTTGCGGTCATGCGGCCGAGCAGCACCAGATGATCCTGTGCCCGCGTCAGTGCCTGCAGCGCGAGCGACATGGCGCTGGCCCCGAACCTGCCGCCGGTCGTCGGGCGCAGCACCCGGATGCCCGCACCGTCGACGCTTTCGGCATAGCTGTGATGCTCGGCCGCGGCCTCGAAGCCGAACACTTCCCCCGCGAAGCAAAACCGGTTGATCTGGCGGCGGCCGTCGGCAGTGAGCCGAACGATGCGAACGGTACCGAATTCCACCAGGTAGAGCGGCCCGGCCTTGTCGCCCTGCGCGTAGATCGCCTCGTTGGCGCCGTAGAAGGTCGCAGCGCAGGGACGGGCCTCAGCCAGCAGGGTGGGTACGTTGCTATCCCGGACCGGGAACGATGAGGCGGCGATTTCGGGGGGGCGGAAGTTCGACTGGATCAGCATCTCGTTTGCCCTCGGCTCTGCTGGCTGGAACCTGAGCCAAAGCGGCAGGGGACGAAATTCCGGTCGGGGGACTAGGGGGTTTACTTAGGGCCACCCCGGGTCCCGATGACCTCGCGCACGGCAGTGCACAGCGCATCGCCAAGGATGGGCATTTGAACCACGCAATCGACGCTGCCAATCAACCAGGGTTGAGGGGTGCCGGCGAGGAGAACCACCGAGGCGGAACGGCACAGCGAAAGCACTGACTCGGGGCGCACCCCCTTGGCGGCTTTGTGATCGAGCACGACGACGTCATACCCGCGGGCTGAGTTGAGACTAGCGAGATCAGCGCGAGACGTGACGACGAACCCGTCGACTTCGAGAGCGAAGGCCACCGAGCGGCGTAGATGGGGGGGGGGTGAGATGACGAGGATTCGTCGGAGTCTTGGGGGGGCAGTGCTCACCCCAGTAGCCTCCACACTTTCAAGGGTCACCGCTCGCATCCTTTGCCGGGTCTGGCTTACTTAGTCCTGTTTGCGCGAGCACAGGTGTGCGCCATCCCCGCATCGCTGAGCCTTCAGCGCTCATCTCCGACAGCAGCCTGGCGGGCCAGTGCGGAACGTTGAATAATCAAGCAGAGGTGGAAATCGATGCCTTGAGGCGGATCAAACCCCCGCCATTTTCGTAACCAGCAACGTGCAGCCCGGGCGAATGCTGCAGCGAGGGCAACGGATTGCGTCTGAGGGCGCCAGTCGAAAGATTGGCGGCTAAGTCAGGCCCCCGGTGTCCAAGACGATCCGCACCAGGTCAGGCAGGCTGCGTGCCTGCATCTTGGACATCAACCCCGCACGGTAGACCTCCACGGTGCGGGGGCTGATCCCGAGCTCGAACGCGATCACCTTGTTGGGTT
>JAEZBF010000234.1 GCA_023427545.1 Pseudomonadota bacterium | reverse complement strand
GCGCCCGTAACGGCGCCTGCGACAGCCGCGCCCGCGGCGATTGCGCCCAATGCGATGGCCGAGCCGCTGCCCGCGCCCGCGCCGCTGAAGCCGGTCATCCAGACGGCCTCGACTGGTCGAGCCCCTGTAGCCGACCGGCCGCTGCCCGCAACACCCGCCGAAGCGCTCGATATTGCGTCCGAGGTCGCGGGCGATGCCGTCGATGCGCTGGTTGCGGCGGTGAACGGGGACATTCAGCTCGGCCCGGCCCAGCAGTCGCTGCCGCCAAAGCCACAGCCGGTCGCGGTTTCAGCAAAGCCACAGCCGCTCGAACCGCCCCCCACCGCGGTGACGGCGTCCGTCGCCGCAACGCCGAGCGCTGACCCGGTAGCCGACCTCGTCACGGCGGAAATGCCACCGGTTGCCACCGTGCCTGCCCGCGAGTCCAAGGACCCGGCGCTGATCGCCAAGGTGCAGCGCGGGCTGGCGAGCCTGGGCTTCCTCAGCGGCAAACCCGACGGCAAGCCCGGCGAAGCCACCGCCAAGGCGATCCGGAACTTCGAGGTCTGGAACAACTACGACGTTACCGGCCGCGTCACCCCGCAACTGCTCGACCTGCTGATCGCGGCCGGCGCCGAGATCTGATGTCGCAGCTGCGCAGCGACCTCTGGGCGGCGGCCTTCGTGCGCCGCCACAACGACCTTGGCCATATCTGCGTGGTGTCGCGGCGCGGCGACCCGATCGCGGGGCAGATCTTCGTCGAGCTCGATCATCTCAACGGCACCGTCAGCCTGTTCACGCCGGCACCGACCGCGGGCCGCGAAGAGGCCGATGCCGGGCGAAAGTTCCAGCGGCGGTTCGACCGCGTCGAGCCGCAGAAGGTCGCGGTGCGGATTGCGCAGGAGATCGACTTCGATCCCGACCTCTGGGTGCTGAGCCTCGAGCTGCGGAACGGCGAGCCGGGGCTCGACGTCGTCGGCTAGCTGGCAGCGCGGGCGCCGATCCGGGCCAGCGCTTCGATCGCCTGCTCGACCACCGGGCTGACGCCGGGGTTGATGGTCGGCGTACGGCGGCTGTCGGCGCTGAACGGCTTGTATTCCGGACGGTTGAGATCGAGCAGGTTCACTTCGCCGCGCCAGCCGCTCATCAGGTAGGCGGCCGAGTCCGAGCTCACCATCTCGAAGAGCTTGGAAAAGAGCGGCAGGGTGTCGGAGCGGTCGCCGTCATGCGCGGTGGCATGGATCAGCACCTTGAGCCCCTCGTGGACGTCGCAGCCGAAGGCGCGGAGCACGACGAAGAGCGAGGCGCCGCTGATGTCGTGGGCGATCTGGCCGCAGCGGACCTCGTCGAGGCCGGTGATCTGCGAGAGCAGCCGCGTGACTTCGGGGCGGCGGTTCTCGGAAAAGAGCTTCATCAGCGCCTTGGTCAGCTCGGGAATGGCGACCGAGAGCTGCTCGATGGTCTTCTTGATCGGCGCGCGCGGGGTGGCGCGGCGGGCAAACGCCTCGATCACCCGCAGGCGGTCGTTCTCGTTGAGATCGAAGAAGGCGGGGGCGAGGAGGGCGCAGTCGAAATCCTCGCGCGCGGCGAGCGACCAGGCGACCTGGTGGTCCATCTGGGCCGAGCGGGCGAGGGCGCTGAGGTATGGGCCGCGCGGCGAGATCGACACGTTCGAGGCGAGCGCGCGATAGACCTTGCGGCTGTTCATCTGGAAGAGCCGCGCGAGCACCACGTTGGTGAGGTCGCTGCGGCGGGCGATGGCGGCGGCCGTGGGCACTTCGTTGCGGGCGGCGATCTTGAGCAGGGTCTGCTCGGAGAGGCGCGGCGCGGCGACGAGGTATTCCGGCAGGTCGTCGCCGAGGTTGGAGATGACGAGGTCCTCGAGCTCGGGCGTCAGGTTCTCCGAGCGGCCGAGCGTGGCGGCGGCTTTCGCTCGCGCGGACGGAGCGGCGGTGGGGAACAGGCGCTGGGCAAGGGCGCTGAACTGCTCGATCTCGGCCTGAGTCGGCCGGCCGCGCCGCGCGAAGGCATCGCAGGCGGCGCAGAGCAGGGTGTTTGTGCGGTCAATGCCGCCCGTTTCGACGAGCAGCTGGAACGTTTCGTACGGCTGGAAACCGATCATTGCCTCTTCCCGAAGCCCCGGATACGGGGGCTCTGAACGGATGGGGCGACTATTTCAGGATATTCGTTAGCGGACTGTTAACCTTGACCATTCCTTAATCGAGAAAGTTTCCGGTGCGTCGCAGGACGATGGCCGGATCGACGTCGCTGTCCCGCCGGGACCGGCGAAACGGAGGAATGCCCCTTGGGAAAGCTGGTCACTTTCGATAAGCGGCGACTCGACAAACGTTCGCCCAACCAACCCTCCCTTGCGGGAGAGGCCGAGATCCTGATCTTCACCGGCGTGCGCTACGAGCGGGCGCCGGTCGAACCGGGCAAGCCGCCGGCCTCCGCAGGCTCGGCGGGCTCCAAGCGCAAGCGCGGCTGATTCCGGTGCGCCGGCTGATCGGCGCGGCGGCCGCTGCTGCAATGGTCGCGAGTGGGGCCGTTGCGGGTGATTTCGGCCGGCCCGATTCGCGTCCGTCGTTCTTTTCCGCGCCCGCCGCGCCCCTCGGGGGGCGGTTCAACGACACCGACCAGGAGCGCGAGATGCATGACCGCATCTGGCGTTTCCTGCAGCCGCCGCGAAAGGGAGCGGGGCGGCATGTGCCGGACTATTACGTCTCGCTCAGCAGGGCGGAGTTCGCCTCCTCGCGCGTCCGCTATCGCGCGGTGGGGGACGATGTCGCGGCCGATCTCGGGACCCTGCCGGGGACGTTCTCGGCGATCTGCGCAGTGGCCGATGTCGACCGGCAGCGGGCGATTGCGCTCAACGGGCTGCCCGGCATGGAAGCGGGCATGCACAACGGGGTGGGGCGCGCGAGGGACAAGAACGCGGCCGAGATCGCGCGATTCGTTGCGGCGCTGCGGTTCCGCTACGAGAGCTACTCCTACGCCGTGGACCACCTGCTGGTCGAAACCCCGCATGCCGACGTGATCGCGGTGGATGCGCAACTGGGCGAGATGGAGGCGTTCGTTCGAGAGGCTGAGCGGGAGGAGTTCTGTACTGAGGACCGGCACCGCCGCCGGCCGCCGCCAGATCACGCCGGCGCGCCGATCGACCTGATGGGGTCCTAGTCGATATTGCCGCAGATGAGCTCGGAGAGCGCGGCCTCGTAACGGGCACGGACCGCCTCGTGGGGCGGGGCGAGCCTCACGACCGCGAAGACCTGATCCTGTTGCGCCTCGACGATGAGCAGGCCCTCCGCCACGTCGAGCTGCTGACGGGCGAGCAGACGGGTCTGCGCGGGATTGAAGATGCCGAGATCGAGCTGCTGGCCGATGCCGTCGCGGTTGGTGGTCGAGTAGATGACGATGCCGCGTGGGTTGTAGACCGCAACCGACCAGAAGGAGGACGGCAGCGTGCCGGAAACTTCGCCGGGACCCTTCGAGAGATCGATCTGGCACACCGCATAGCTGAGCTCGGGATCGAGCCGCAGCGGATTGGGCGCACCGGCTTCGACCCGCGGCAGGACCACGAGCTGGTTGAGGGCATTGAGCGCAGTGACGCGGCTCCAGAGCGACTCCGTCGCAAGCGCCGGCAGCGTGAGGATGACGGTGATGTGGATGATCCCGCCCAGGATCACGCCGGCCAGCAGCCAGAGCAGGGTCCGGGTCACGCGCACGCCTCCCGGATGATCGCCGGCAGTGTTTCGACGCCGGACCCGACGCCCGAGAAAACCGAGGTGTCGTAGAGGGTGAGCACGAGCTCGAACGGGCCATCGGCTGCGATCTCGAGCCAGTTCCCCGGCGCGAGGGTGCGGGATACGTAGATCGTGAAGGAGCCATCCGCAGCTCGCGCGATCCCGTTGCTGCGCACGGCGAGCGGTCCGCCGGGCCGGGCGACGTTGACGTGCTCGCGGCCGGCAACGGCGGCCAGGGTCCAGAAGGCGGCAACCGGCGTGCTGCCGTCGACGCGGTAGCGGCACGCGCGATCGAGCCGCCGGCCCTCGCTGTCGTTGGTGGCGATGAACTGCAGGCCTTCGCTCAGCCCCAGCTGCATCGCCCCGCTACGAGCGAGATAGGCGCGCGTGTAGGGATCGGCAGTGGGCGAGCCGGCCTGCGGCCAGGTGCTCCAGGGGCCGAGCTCGAAGGCGCCGAACAGCCGGCCGTCCGTCAGCGCATACCACGACAGGCCGAAGCCGATCGCCAGGGCCACGGCGATCATGCCGAGCAGGTGGAGCACGAAGCGCAATGGCTAGAGGCTTTCGCTCGGAGCGGCCGCCGGGGGCGGGGTCTGCTGGGCGACGGGTCTCGACTGGGTCAGCGCTTCCCGCAACCGGTCGGCGAGGTCGAGCAGCTTCTGGGCCGCTTCGGGCTGAAGCGTCGGCGGCCGTTCTTCGGTGGCTGCGGCAGCCTCGGCAGCAGCGGCGTCGGCGACCACCATCTTTGCGGGCGGCTTGAAGTCGACCCCGAGTACCGGCTTGATCTCGA
>JAEZBF010000196.1 GCA_023427545.1 Pseudomonadota bacterium | reverse complement strand
CGCCGCGGCGCCCACACGGAGCACGTGGTCCGGCGCTACTTCTTTGGCCTGCGCAAGCGCGACGTGCCGATCGAGGTTTACGACGAAGTCGTTCTGTTCGCGGCGCTCAAGGCCGACCCGCCACCCGCGGGCCGGTTGCAGCGCTGGCGCCAGCGTAGGAAGCGCCCGACCCCGCCGGGATCGGTTATGATCAAGTGCTTCCATAACATCGCGAGCGCCGACCTCGAGGCGCTCTACCCGGACGTGCGGGTTGTGATGCGCACCCGCGACAAGCTCGCGCTGGGGGTCCCGGCGCTGGTTGCCGGCATTCCGCTGCTCATCAAGCTCGCTCCTGCGTTCTTCGTCCTCTACGGCCTGCTGCGGTTCTACCTCGGAGAGCCGGCGCCCGGAACCGACGGGATCGGCGAGGCGCTGATCGTTGCGAGTGGCGTGATCGCGCTGGGCGGTTTCCTGATGAACCAGTGGATGAAGTACGAGCGCCGCGCGCTGCTCTACCAGCGCGAGGTCAACGACATGATCTACTTCCACAACGTCACCAACAACGTCGGGATCTTCGACCACATCATCGGCAACGCCGAGGAACAGGAGACCAAGGAAGTCCTGCTCGCCTACGTCTTCCTCGAGGCCGCTACCGACGGGCTGACCGAACCGGAGCTCGACGCCCGGATCGAAGCCTGGCTGGCGCAGCGTTTCGGACTGGAGCTCGATTTCGAGGTCGACGATGCCTTGCGCAAGCTCGACCGCTTCGGCCTCCTGAGCAGGGACGGCGATCGGTTGTCGGTCCTGCCGATGCCGGCGGCGCTCGCCGAGCTTGACCAGCGCTGGGACGACCTTTTTCGCTTCGAGTCCCCGGCCGCCGCGATCGCTGCGGACTAGCGTACTTCGGACGATGGATTCCCTCTCCTGGTGCCGCTAGACTTCACCGGGGCGGCCAATCCGGGGGAAGTAGCAATGACATCTCATTTCACTGTGCTCGCGCGCGCGCTCAGATTATGCGCTGCCGCGGTGTTGGCCGTCGTGCTCGCCGGCTGCGTGATCCAGTCAAAGAGTGCGCTGATTGCTCCGGCCGAAGGTGTCGCAGCCCTGCCGCTCACCGCCTACCTCACCAGCTACAAGGAAGCCGAGGGCGGCGTATCCCGGGACGACGACGAGCCGGTCAAGCTCATCTTCAAGAACGACCACTATTCGAGCACCGACGAGAGCTTCCACATCCGCTTCGTCTCGTTGCCCCGCCGCGACACCTACATCGCCGAGATCACCGGCGACGACCCCGGCTACACCTACGCCGTCGCCCGGTTCCGCGGCAACGTGCTGGTGCTCAATGTGCTGCTCAGCGATGAAGACCCCGAGGCTTCGCTCGCGTCGGAACGCGCCGGTGCCGGGGCTGAGGCGCTCAGGGACGTCACCGTTTCAGACGGTGCGATCGTGGTGACCGAGCGCAAGGCACTCGATTACCTCATCCAGATGAACCTCGACGGCAAGCTGACGATGGCGCCCTTCGTCCTCTATGTCTCCGAGTTCGCCGACTCCAAGGCTCCCGCGATGTTGGTTCCGGATGGAGAGTTCTGGAGGGTGCCGGCGCCCTAGCTAGCGGCCCTTCCGCGGCTTCACGTTGCTCGTCATCGGGTCGGGCTTCCTGGGGCGGCGCCAGCCTTTGGGCGGTGCCGCCACTGGAACCTGCGTGCCAAGGCCCATCTGGCCCGGCGGCGGCTTGCGGATCAGCGGAGCGGCAGTTCGATCCGGATCCTGGCCGAGCAGCTCGGTGATGTCGTTGCGCAGGCGCGCCGCGGTCTCGAAGTCTTCCTCCGCGGCAGCCTTGACCATCGCGGCTTCGAGCTCGACGATCTTGCGATGGATGGCGCTCAGCGACATCACGTAGCCTCCACGAACACCTGCATGTCAGCAATCGTAGCAGCTTCATTCGCCGGCTTGTCCCAGCGGATGCGGTTGATGCGCGGGAAACGTAGCGCGACCCCGGACTTATGCCGCCCCGAGACCTGCGCCGAGTCGAACGCGACCTCGAGCACCAGGTCCTTGCGCACCTCGCGGACCGGCCCGAACGCCTGCACCGTATTGTTGCGAACCCACTTGTCGAGCTGCTTGAGCTCCTCGTCGGTGAAGCCGAAGTAGGCTTTCCCGATCGGCACGATCTCATTGCCTTTCCACACGCCGAAGGTGAAGTCCGAGTAGTAGCTGCTGCGCTTGCCGTGACCGCGCTGGGCATACATCAGGATCGCATCCACGAGGTTGGGATCGCGCTTCCACTTGTACCAAAGCCCCTTGGGACGGCCGGGCACGTAAGGCGAAGTCCGCAGCTTGAGCATGACCCCTTCGTGGCCGTGCTCATCGGCACCCTGACGGCGGATGGCAGCCAGTTCCTCCCAGTTCGCGAACGGGACGATTTCCGACACGTCCATGCGTACCTGCGGGTTCAGCGCGAACCAGTTCTCTAGTCGTACCCGGCGCTGCTGCCATTCGAGCGGCCGTATGTCCTCGCGGCCATCGAACAGCATGTCGTAGACGCGGATGAAGGCGGGGAACTGCTCGATCAGCTTGCCCGAGGCTACCTTGCGATTGAGCCGCTGCTGCAGGTCGTTGAAGGGTGCGGCATCGAAGCCCTGCCCCACCAGCAGCTCGCCATCGAGCACGGCCTCGCCGAAGACATTGTCGACGATATCGGGGAAGCTCTCCGCGATGTTGTCGCCGGTGCGCGAGAACAGCGCCGCGCGCCCCTCCCCCATGACCAGCTGGACGCGGATGCCGTCCCACTTCCACTCGGCCGAGTAGTCGGCTGGGTCGAGCCGCTCGAAGTCCTTCGCTTCGTCGATCGGGTTGGACAGCATCATCGGATGAAAGCGCGCCTCGTGGGCGATATCCGGCCGGTCTCCCCTGGTTTCGAGCCAGGCAAAGAGATCGGCATACGGCATCTGAAGCCCGTGCCAGACCTCCTCGATCTCCTGCAGCGGCTTGCCGCTGAGCTCGGCCAGCGCCGTCTTCGCGAGCCGGGCCGACAGCCCGATGCGCAGCTCGCCAGTCGCGAGCTTGACCAGTGCCCAACGCTCGTTGATCTCCGCTCGGGTGAGCAGCGAGGCGATCAGCGCCGGCAGCTCGGTCTTGCTGGTCGTGTTGAAGAGCTCGATCAGCTCGGTGAGCGACGGCAGCTCCTCGGCGCGCTGGTGGTGCGGCCAGATCAGCGCAATCGTTTCGCCAAGATCCCCAACATAGTCGTGGCTGAGATAGAAGAGGTACGGATCGACCTCCGCCTCTACCACTTCGCGCAACTTGGCCGGCTTGACGTTCTTGAACGTCAGCGCCCCCGTCAGAACTGCCAGTGCAAAGCCGCGGTCAGGGTCGGGCGTCTCGCGGAAATAGCTGACAAGCGCCTCGATCTTGCGGTTGCGCGAGGGTGTGAGCGCCAGCAGTTCCAGTAGCTGGGCGAAGCGCTTCACGTCTCGACCTCGTCTTCTTCGTACGCCTCGATCCGCAGCGGCTCGGCCGCGAGCCCCTGTTTGCTGCACCAGTAGACCAGCGCGTCCTCGCGCCCGTGCGTGACCCACACCGTCTCGGCCTGCGTCTCGTCGATGGTCTCGCGCAGCTCGTTCCAGTCGGCGTGGTCGGAGATCACCAGGGGCAGTTCTACCCCCATCTGTCGGGCCCGCCCCTTCACGCTCATCCACCCCGAGGCGGCGCAGAGCACCGGATCGGGCAGCCGCCGGCTCCACCGATCCTTGAGGGCCCCGGGCGGCGAAATGACGATCTGCCCCGCCATCTCCTTCTGCGGCGTCTCGGTCGCGGGCCTGAGTTCGCCCAGAGGGATTCCGTAGGCCTCGTAGAGCGCGCAGAGCCTGATCAGCGCGCCGTGGATGTAGACCGGCGCGTCGTAGCCGCCCTCTCGCAGCAGCGAGATGACCCGCTGCGCCTTTCCCAGCGCGTAAGCGCCGATGAGGTGGGCGCGCTCGGGATTGTCCCGCACGGACTTGAGCAGCCGAGCGATTTCATGCGCCGGATCGGGGTGCTGGAACACCGGCAGCCCGAACGTCGCCTCGGTAACCAGCAGGTCGCACTCGACCAGCTCGAATGGCGCGGCGGTGCGGTCGGGCAACCGCTTGTAGTCGCCGGTGACGATGATGCGCTGTCCCTCATGTTCCAGCAGAACCTGAGCCGATCCCAAGATGTGCCCGGCAGGATGGAAGCTGACGGTCACCGGCCCCACCTGCAGCCGTTCGCCGTATGGCAACGGCTGGAATGTCCCGGCACTCTCCTCCCCGTACCGGGTCTTCATAATGGCTATGGTTTCGGGCGTCGCCAGCACAGCGCCATGGCCCGAGCGCGCATGATCGCCATGACCATGCGTGATGATCGCGCGCTCGACCGGCTGCACCGGGTCGATGAAGACATCGATGGGAGAAACGCGCAGGTCGCGCTCGAGGAACGACGGGGGCATGACGGCTACAGTAACGCAAAAGCCGCCCAATCGGACGCACTAGGCGTACTGCCGCAACCAGCCTTTCAGCGTTGTGCCGTCCACGACACCCGCCCGCTGCCCCAGCAGCTGCCCGTGCCGGAACACTAGGAGCGAGGGGATGCCGCGGATGTTGTAGCGCGCGGCGATCCCGGGCTCCGCCTCCGTATCGACCGACAGGAAGCGGAACTGCGGCTCCATCTCGGCCGCGACCTTGTGGAAGATGGGGCTCATGGTCCGGCAGGGACCGCACCACTCGGCCCAGAAATCGACGACGACTGGCACGTCGCTTCTCTGCGTCTGCTTGTCGAACTGCGCCGTATCGGCCGGGATGGGTCCGCCGGAGAACAGCGGTTGTCCGCACTTGCCGCACTTGGCCGCTCGCGCGTCCTTGCCGGCGGGTACCCGGTTGGTGCCGCCGCAGTTCGGGCAGACGATGTGCGTTCCGTCGGCCATCGCGTCCCTCGTCACAGCACCCGCGTCAACTCCAGGAACGCACCACGCTCCTCATTGGCTGCCTTAATCGCTTTTTCGGAGCCAAGCACGACAACCTGCCCCTTTTTCGCGACGGCTTCGAGGATGTCGGCGAGGCGTACGAAGTCGGCCGAAGTCGCGCCGAGCACCTCCTCGCGGCGCTTCTGCCGCGTTTCCTCGTCGTTGCTGGTGAGCTCGTAGAGCATCGACACGAACCCCTTCGCGTCCGGCAGCCGGTAGGTGTCGAGCGTACCGATCACGCCGATGATCGAGCGGGTGAGGTCCTGCTGACCGATTCCTTCGCGCAGGAAGGCTGCTGCAAGATCATACACTTCGAGCGACGACTGCAGGTTTGGATCGCGATATGAGGCGAAGTTGAAGCCGCCCGAGAACGGGTCGAAGCTCGAGGAGCCGCCATAGGCGCCGCCCTGCACGCGGATCTTGTCCCAGAGATAGCTGGTGTTGAGGTGCCGGAGCGCCACCGAAGTTGCGCCGGTGTGGACGTAGCCGAGCGCATAGAGGTTGGCGCCCTTGCCCACGTAGTTGACCTGCCCCGGGAAGGTCAGGCCCTCATTCCTGGGCGTCGCAACGGGCCAGGTCTGCACCTCGGCGTCTACGGCCGGCAGGCCGCCGATGAAGCCCTCGAGCTGCGGCAGGAAGGCACGGATCCCCTCGGCTTCGGCGGTGACGTTCGCAACCATCGACCCGCGGTCGATCAGCAGATCGCGGATGCGCACCAGCGCCGCCTCGACACTCGGCCAGTCGCTGTCGATCCGCGCGATCAACTCGCGCAGGAAGAACAGGTGGCTGACACCGCCCATCGTCTCGTTAGCCCATTCCGCCGGCCTGACGGAGGCGCGCAGGCGCGAGGTGACGAGGCCGTTGCCCATCCCCGCGATGCCGCTCTCGAAGCCCGCCTTGGCCTCGAGCGCCATCTGGCGGATGCGCTCCTTGTTGTCGAGCCGGGCGGTGAGCAGCACGTCGCTCATGATGGCGAGCAGCTCGTCC
>JAEZBF010000116.1 GCA_023427545.1 Pseudomonadota bacterium | reverse complement strand
CTCTACGTGCTCAAGCTCGACAGCCGATCGCGGCAGGTAGTGGTCGGCCCGCGCGAGGCGCTGCGGACGCACACGGTCAAGCTGCGCGACGTCAACTGGCTCGGTGACATGCCGCTGAGCGCAGTGGGGCAGGGCAATGGCACGCCCGTCGAGGCCAAGGTTCGCTCCACCCGTCCACCGCAGGGCGCCTCGATCTTCACACGAGACGGCGAGGTCTTCGTCACCCTTGCTGCAGGCGAATACGGTATCTCGCCGGGCCAGGCCTGCGTGTTCTACGCCGATGACACGACCACGTCCGAGGTGCTCGGCGGCGGGTTTATTGCCGGAGCGGTTCCTGCAGCGCTGGTGGCGTAAGCGCCCCGAGGGGCGTGCGTGCTAGTTCCCCGCCGTCCAGGTTGCCCATACCGTCATCAGCGCAAAGAGTACGGCGGCCCCGAAGAAGACCGCGAGGAACACTCGCGTGCGGATCAGGTCGCGGCGGTTCGGCTCCGGTTCATCCATGCTCTGGCAATAATCTGCTGAAATCGCCGCCGCAACACCCAAGGATTAGCCGGGCCGCGGCGTCATAGCTCTCAGGAGCCGCCATGATGGGTCTTGCCTTGTGCTGACAGCGTTGAAGCCGAAGGATCCCGACGAGGGCGCCGTCGAGGGCACCGGCTGGCTATTTGCGCGAGCCCGGGCGGGCGATCGGCAGGCGTTCGCCCAGCTGCTTGAGGCGCACTACGATTTCATCTTCCGTGTCGCCTGCAAATGGAGTGGGCGGCGGAGCGAGGCCGAAGACATTGCGCAGGAGGTTTGCATCAAGCTGGCGACGGCGCTCAAGGGGTTCGACGGCCGCTCGGCCTTCACCAGCTGGCTCTACAAGGTGACGCTGAATGTGGTGCGGGATCATCAGCGCGCCGCCGGGCGGAGGGGCCGCGGCGCGGCTGCGCTGGCGGACGTCAGTCCCGACGACGCGCCGCCCGACCAAGAGGATGCCGTGACCGCGCGTGAGCTCTGGGCGGCGGTGCAACGCCTACCAGAACAACAACGCGACGCCGTGCTGCTGGTTTACGCCGAGGAGCTGAACCACGCGGCGGCGGCCGAGATCATGGGGTGCAAGGAAGGAACCGTTTCCTTCCATATCCATGAAGCCAGGAAGACCTTGCGGGGTCTTTTGTGAGGCCCGAAATGAGCGACGACAAGCTGAACCGACTGGCCCGCCTCAATGTTCTCGAGCCCTCGCCCGAGGCGCGCAAGCGCGCCGTCGATGCGGCGCTGCTCGCCTTCGATGCTGCCCAAACCGAAAAATCTTCGCAGACCGCCCAAGGAAGATCCTGGGCGGCGCGTCTCAGGTCCATCGTGCAACTCGATCGAGGGACCTCCATCATGAACTCCCGGCTCACTTATGGGCTCGGCACCGCGGCCATTGCGTTGCTGCTGCTGCCGCTTGGGTATCAGCTCTTCACAACCACGGCGCTGACGCCGATCGTGCCGCAGGTGGCGGTCAATACGCCGCCGATTAAGCCGCCGGTTCCGGCTGAGCGCGCCAAGACGGAGGCGCCGGTTTCGTCGCAAACGACCGCCGGGCAACCCGTCGAAGCCCCCAAGATGACCGCCGCCAATCCGGCTACGAACAAACCAGTGCCGATGGTCGCCCCTGAGCCCGAGACCGCGGGGCCGAGCCGCGCCGATGAAGAGGCGCCGGCCGATGTTGCCGCCCTCCAGGACAATCTTGCCGGCGCCAACTCGTTGCCGCTGCTCGACCAGGACGCCAACGCTGTTGCGCCCAGCTTTGTGGAGCAGCAGCCTGCGCCGCCCGCAGCGTCGCCGCGGATGGCCGCTCAGCCGACGAGCCCCGGCTCCCCAGCGTTGATGAAGCAGCAGGTGGGTTCAGGAGCGTTCCGCGGCCGCAGCGTCGCCAACTCCGCCTCGGCTCCCCAGATGGCGATGGAGGCCGCTCCCTCGGGCGCAGCGGCGGACGCGATGATGGCGGCTCCCGCTGGCATGCCTATGCAGCCCGGGACGATAGCGCCGGCGCCCAGCGTCACCCAGCCCAGCGGCGACCAGTTCACCCAGTTCGCGGAGTCGCCAATCAAGGTGACAGCCGAGCAGCCGGGTTCGCCCTTCTCGATCGACGTCGACACTGCGTCCTACAGCTACGTCCGCAACGCCCTGCAGAACGGCTGGGTGCCGGAGCCCGATGCCGTGCGGCTCGAGGAGCTGATCAATTACTTCTCCTACGACTATCCGGCAGCCGAGAGCGCCGCCACGCCGTTCCAGCCCAGCGTCAAGATCATGCCAACGCCCTGGAACCAAGAGACCGAGCTCGTCCAGATCGGGATCAAGGGCTACGTGCCGCCGGCGGGCGAGCAGAAGGCCGCTAATCTGGTCTTCCTGCTCGACACGTCGGGGTCCATGGACGAACCCGACAAGCTGCCGCTCCTCAAGCGGGCCTTCGCCTTGCTGGTCGATCAGCTCAAGCCGACCGACACGGTCTCGATCGTCGCTTATGCCGGTTCCGCCGGTGTCGTGCTCGAACCGACCAAAGCCGCCGACAAGGCGCGCATCCTGAGTGCGCTCGAGAACCTCTATGCCGGGGGATCGACGGCCGGTGCAGAGGGCATCGAACTCGCTTACCGGCTGGCCGAGCAGAACAGGGTCGCCGACGGTGTGAACCGGGTGATCCTTGCCACTGACGGCGACTTCAACGTCGGCATCGAGGACCCGCAGGATCTCGTCAACTTCATCAAGCAGAAGCGAAATACCGGTGTTTTCCTGTCGGTGCTCGGCTTCGGCCAGGGCAACCTGGGCGACGATACGATGCAGGCGCTGGCCCAGAACGGAAACGGCAACGCCGCCTATATCGACAGCTTCAAGGAAGCCCAGAAGGTGCTGGTGCAGCAGGCCGGCGGCACGCTCGAGACGATCGCCAAGGACGTCAAGATCCAGGTCGAATTCAACCCCGCCTTCGTCTCCGAATACCGGCTGATCGGTTACGAGACCCGCGCGCTCAACCGCGAAGATTTTAACAACGACAAGGTCGATGCGGGAGACGTCGGGGCAGGGACCACGGTCACCGCGCTCTACGAGATCACTCCGGTTGGTTCAGGGGGCGGGCAGGTGGACCCGCTGCGCTACGGCAACCAGACGGCCACTCCTGCAGCGGCGTTCGGGCCGGCCGACGAACTCGGCTATCTCAAGCTGCGCTACAAGATACCCAACGCAGACACGAGCAAGCTGATCGAACTGCCGATCACCCGCTCGCTGGCTGTGAACTCAATCGGCGCCGCTTCCGAGGACCAGCGCTTCGCCGCCGCGGTTGCCGCGTTCGGCCAGAAGCTCAGAGGGTCCAGCTACGGGGACATGAGCTGGAGGGATATCCGCCAACTGGCGCAGGGCGCCCGTGGGGCCGATGAGAGCGGCTATCGCGCCGAGTTCATGCAGCTGATCGATGCCGCCGCTTCGCTGCAGCCCGACCCGCTGTGCACGGCACCCGAAGGAAACCGCAACTGCCGCTGATCACGCATTAGCGCCGCCCTCCCGTCGCCGGCGCTGAAGAGCGCGGCTCCGCCCCGCCCGCGGAGCCGCGCTCGATTTTCTGGATGTAAGGACAATCCCGCAAAACCGAGAACCCCCTCACCCGGCGCTGCCCACCGTTCTCTCCCCGTGGGGAGAAGAATGGGTGCGTTGGCGCCCATCGGGACGGGGAGGGGGCACGCCTTTCGCCGCATGTTCTTTTCGCCCCCACCGAAAACGTGATCACGCAGGCACTTGATCCCGTCGAAATGCGAACATACCATGAACACATGCCGCAGCTCACCTTGCAGCGCAAGCTTGCCATCCTTTCCGACGCGGCCAAGTACGATGCGTCCTGTGCCTCCTCCGGGTCGGCCAAGCGCGACAGCTCGCGCGCCGGCGGTATCGGGTCGACGGAAGGCATGGGCATCTGCCACTCCTACGCCCCGGACGGGCGGTGCATTTCGCTGCTCAAGATCCTGCTGACGAACTTTTGCATTTACGACTGCGTCTACTGCGTGAACCGCTCGTCGTCGAATGTGCAGCGGGCGCGCTTTTCGGTGGAGGAGGTGGCCCGGCTTACCCTCGATTTTTACAAGCGCAACTACATCGAGGGGCTGTTCCTCTCCTCGGGCATCATCCGCTCGCCAGACCACACGATGGAGGAGATGGTGCGGGTGGCCCAAACGCTGCGGGAGCAAAAGTTCGCTGGCTATATCCACCTCAAGATCATTCCCAATGCAGCGCCGGAACTGGTGGCGGAAGCAGGCCGGCATGCCGACCGGCTTTCGACCAACATCGAGCTGCCGACCGATCTCAGCCTCGAGGCGCTCGCGCCGGAAAAGAAGCCGAGCGAAATCCGCACGGCGATGGCGAATGTGCGCAACACTTGGCTGGCAGCCCAGCCGGAGGGTAAGCCGAAAGCCAAGCCGAAGGGCTTTGCCCCGGCGGGACAATCGACCCAGATGATTGTCGGCGCCGATGCCGCCGACGATGCCACCATCCTGCACCGCAGCGCCGCGCTCTATGCCGGTTACAACCTCAAGCGGGTGTACTACTCGGCGTTCTCCCCCATCCCGGACGCGAGCTCGCGCCTGCCGCTCGCTGCGCCGCCGCTGCTGCGCGAGCACCGGCTCTACCAGGCCGATTGGCTGATGCGGTTCTACGGGTTCAACGCTCGCGAAGTGGTAGAAGGCGGGGAGGGCGGTCACCTCGACCTCGCCGTCGATCCCAAGCTCGCGTGGGCGCTCAAGAACCGCGCAATCTTTCCTGTCGATGTCAACCGGGCCGATCGCGAACGCCTGCTGCGGGTGCCGGGTCTCGGGGTCAAGGGGGTCAACAAGGTGGTCGCCACGCGTCGCCACCACCGGCTGCGGCTCGAGGACGTTGCCCGCCTCTGTGGTTCGATCGACAAGGTCCGGCCCTTCATTGCCGCCGCCGACTGGAGCCCCGGCGGTCTCACCGACGATGCACGGCTCCGCCAGAAGCTCACGCCCGAGCCGCAGCAGCTGGCCTTGTTCTGACGAGTTCGGTTTGCCGACCATCCAGTTGAGATCGCTGAACGACTTTGCCGAGTGGCGCGCGGCCGCGCGGGCGTTGCTGATGGCCGGCACACCCCCCGAGGAAGTGGTGTGGACCGAACCTGCCGCGGCCGGCGATCTTTTCGGCGCCACCGCCGACGCGCCGCCGCTGATCACCGGACGTGCCGTAGGCGTGGTGCCGCAGCGTTTCATATCTTCCGCCGAGGCGGCGATCTGCCATTCGGACCCCGGACGGTTCGCCCTGCTTTACCGCTTGCTCTGGCGATTGCAGAAGGACCGCGACATCCTCGGCGTCATGTCGGACGTTGATGTCGGCAAGCTCAAACGCCGCGTGTCCGCCGTGGGCCGCGATGTCCACAAAATGCACGCCTTCGTGCGCTTCCGCATCCTGCCGCCGGGGGAGAACGGCCGCGAGCGCTTCGCCGCCTGGTTCGAGCCCGAGCACTACATCCTCGAGCGAGCCGCGCCGTTCTTCCAGCGCCGCTTTACTGGCATGGACTGGGCTATCCTGACGCCTTATCGTTCCGCCTTCTGGGATGGCGCGGCGCTGAGCTTTGGCGAAGGGGCTCGCAAGGCCGATGTGCCGTCGGAAGACGCCCTTGAGGACACCTGGCGCACCTATTTTGCCTCGATCTTCAACCCGGCACGGCTCAAGGTTGCGATGATGCAATCCGAGATGCCGCGTAAGTACTGGCGCAACCTCCCTGAGGCCGAGCTCATTCCTTCACTGATCGCCGGCGCCGCGGCGCGGAGGGAAGAAATGCTGGAAAAGGAAGCCACAAATCCGCCATCGCGGCATGTCCGCCAGGCGCGCCGGCAGGAGCTCGAATCCACCCCCGAAGCAACGGAGATCGTTTCGCTCGCCGATGCACGCGCCGCGGTGCAGGGCTGCCGCCGCTGCCCGCTCTATCAGTTCGCCACGCAAGCCGTGTTCGGGGAGGGGCCGGAGCACGCCGAGATCATGTTTGTGGGCGAGCAGCCCGGCGACAACGAGGACCTGCAGGGCAAGCCCTTCGTCGGCCCGGCAGGCAAGGTGTTCGATGCGGCGGTCGCCGAGGCGGGGATCGAGCGCGAGGCAGTCTACGTCACCAATGCGGTCAAGCACTTCAAGTTCACGCCGCGCGGCAAGAAGCGCATACACAACAAGCCTGATCGCGGCGAGATCGTCGCCTGCAAGTTCTGGCTCAATCTCGAGCGCGAGTTCGTCAAACCCAAGATCGTCGTCGCGCTGGGCGCAACCGCGGCGCAAAGCCTGCTCGGCCGCACGGTGACGATCTCCGGCACGCGCGGCGAGCCAATCGCGCTCGAAGACGGCAGCACGTTGTTCGTCACCATTCACCCATCTTTCCTGCTGCGGATGCGGCCGGGTGGCAGCGCCGACGAAGTCGAGGCCGAGCGCAGGAAATTCGTCGACGACCTCGGGCGCGTTGCCGCACACGCCGCCAAGCTCGAGGGTGCAGCCGCACGGCCCGGATGAACTTGACACCCGCTGGGGTCCAACCCTAAGAACACCCCGCGCCGAGCGGCCTCGCCCCGGCGCAGCTCCGGCGCCAGGTGCGCCACCCGGGGCGGAGTAGCTCAGTTGGTTAGAGCAGCGGAATCATAATCCGTGTGTCGGGGGTTCAAATCCCTCCTCCGCTACCACTTCAAAATCAAAGACTTGGGCGCATTTCGAGCATCTGAAACGGGCCTCATGTCGCGCCATGTCGCTCCTAGAGATTTCCAAGCATTTCCAGGCTTTCCGTGAGCCTCTCCGCGGCTCCGTGCGACATGCGTGCGACATGCAAACGAGCGAACTCCCACGGCGGGGCCATCCGGCCCATGATCGTTGCCAGCGATACCTTCGCCTGGGCTGCCGCACACAAGTCCCGATAACCCGCGGACCCGGTTAAGTCGCAGTATCGCAACGGCAGCCAAAGGTGCGCGAGGATGAGCGCGTGTGGACCTCATCCTGGTGGACGGCCAACGTCGGCGTTCGCGTAGACCGCCGTGATGGTGCCGTTGGCTAAAAGCGTGAGCGGAATGGTGTTCTGCCCTGTGCCGAAGGAAGCGCCCGAGCTGTGTTGCCAGTAGCGGAATTCTCCGCCGGCGAATGTCTTGGGAGCCGTGAGCGTGAGGACGGAGCCTTCTGCAGCGACCACGCTGCCATTCGTGATCGTCGTCATCGTTCCGACCTTTACTGGCAACCCGATGAAAGAAATGCTCATGTTCCCGTTGTGCAGCGGATCGCCAGCCGGAGCGGGAAGCGTCACTAGATTAAGCGACGTGATCGACAGCCGGATCTGTGTGTCACCGTAAGAGGAGATCACGGCGGGCGGGGGCAACGGATTCGTAGTCGTTTGATCAGGCTGTGCGCACACCGTGAGATCGTCGATCTCGACCGGTTCGGGAATTGGGTAGCTCGTCGTGGCGTTGCGGAATTCGTAGCGCAGCTCCAGCCGGCTGATCACCTCATCGGGCCAGACTGTGATGGCAGCAAAATACTGACGTATCCCGACGCTTGGGGGTGGAAGCGGCTTGCGGATTTCGCCCATCGGAAGGCCATCCTGGTCGAACGCGGCGAACACCGCTTCGACCTGCTCGCGCGGCGACGAGGTCAAACCGGCCTGACCGTAGAACACCGCGAAGGTTCGGACAGGGGTGGGAAAATTGACGATCAGTGATGCAGGCTGGCGGTCGTTCCCCATGCTCGCCAGCGAGAAATCGCCTGACCGGGTAGGGCGATTGTTGCGCTCAGCAGGCCCGAAGGTGACCTCGTCGCGGTCGGCAGCGAGCGGGAACTCTGCATATGGATGGTATTCCGTGGTCAGCCTGGTCAGCGACGGCCAGCCTTCGAAGTCCAGCACCTTGGTGCTTCGACAGAACTGTTCGATCGGGAATTCGCGGCTAAGCTCGGTGAAGCGCAACTGGCTGGCGCGCAGCTGCCGCTCCTGCTCGAGTTCGATTCCCGTGTGATTGCCGTTGAGTTGCGCGCTTTGGATGACGCCGAAGTCATCAAAGCCTGGCAGCTGGTCGGTGGTGCTGTTGCTCGTCCGGTTGACATTGTTGATGTCGGTGGGCGGAATGGTTGTTCCGGCGGGGCTGTTTCCTCCCGAGCAGTTCCAGTCTACCGGCTGGTTGCCGTTGACCACTCTGGACGGCACCGCCGGCACGGGTGCTGGTGGCGGGGGAATGGCCGGCGCCGGGCAAGTATAGCTTATCAGCCCGGTATCACTATCTGGAGCGGTCCCTTCGTCGAGCGAAACCTCGTTCAGCGCGTTCTTGGGCGGGTTCAGCAGCAGACCGGAATAGATGAAACGGCTCAGATCCTGGAAGCTATCTCGGTCGAAGTCCACGCCGACCGGATCTGCCGTGTTGAGGGGCCCCACGGTGTTGAAGCCGATGCCCCGAGTCTGCCAGCTGTAGTTCATGATTGACAGGTAGTTAGGCTTGAAATTGAAGGCGCCACTGCCGCCATGCGTCAGGCCCATGGAATGGCCGAGTTCGTGCAGGAACGTGCCGGTATGCTGTCGCATTGTACCGTCCACCGGCACACCTTCCGGCCCGTTGAGGACGACTGGCAGCGGCGCGCCCGGAGTGACGATGTCGGGGATACCGTCCGGTCCTGGATTGCCGGCGGTATCTGTGCGGTCCTCGTTCTGCTGGGTCCAGCCGCCCAGCGAAACGATGATGTTGTTGCAGGGCAACCGGATGGTACCGACCGTGGTGCAGGGGTCGGTCAGACCGCTGCTGCCGTCGGTGGTGACGCCGGCAAGTAGGCTGCTCTGATATTTGTGCGCGAAAAGGAAGTAGCGGAACGATGTTTCCCGCGCTGCATCGAAGTTCGCGGCCTTGAGCTGCGCGAAGGTCGAGCCAGCGTCAAAGAATGAGTTCTCTGATACGGGTGGGGTGGGCGCACTACTGCCCAGCAGGGACGTGCCGCCAACCTCCAGGATGCCGTTGCCGCCGGTTGGCCCCCCTGCAAGTGCGCCAAGGTCACCGATATCGGTAAGGCCATCGCCATCAACATCGAAGTTGCCGTCGGCGCCGACGGTGATCTCATTGGTTCCGTCGCCGTTGAAATCGAGATTGTAGTTGGAATAGAGGGTCCCGGTGTCGACGTGCAGGGCGATGCCATTCGGCTCCGCGTTGCCGTGATGCGTTGGGT
>JAEZBF010000085.1 GCA_023427545.1 Pseudomonadota bacterium | reverse complement strand
TGAGGAGGGCTCAGGGGGGGGGGTCGCCCCCGCCACCATGCTTCGCATGGTCCCCCTCCCCCGAGCTGCGCTCAGGAGAGGAGTCCCGACTGCTGCGCTGTCATTCCGCCCAGGAGATCGCCGCGAGGTCGGTGATCGGTTGGGGGGCGTTGGTCCAGAGGCCCTGGACGCCCTTGGCGGCGACGGTGATGTTGGGCAGCTCGAAGAGGTAGACCGCGGCGTAATCCTCGGCGAGCTGGCGCTGGATGTCCTGCTTGAGGGCGATCTGCTTTTGCGGATCGGTCTCGGCCGCGAGCTTTTTCACCAGCGCGTTCAGGGCATCGGCCTTGTAGTTGATGTAGTAGCCGGGCTTGCCGAAGGCCGCGAAGTCGTTGGCCTCGACGTGGCTGACCATCGTCAGGTCGTAGTCGTAGGCGCCCTGGAAAACGTTGGCGATCCAGTCGGCCCATTCGACGTTGACGACGTTGACGTTGATGCCAACGCCGGCGAGCTGCTGCTGGATGATCGGCGCGGCGGCCCGGGCATAGGCGGCGGGCGGAACCTTGAAGGTGAGGCTGAGGTTGGAGACGCCGGCCTCGGCGAGCAGCGCCTTTGATTTCTCCGGATCGAAGCTCGAAAGCTCGCTCAAATCGATCCAGGCCGGATCGCCGGGGGGATAGAAGCTGCTGATGGGCGTGCCGTAACCGAACTGGCTGCCGTCGATGATCGCCTGCCGGTCGATGGCGCGGGCAATCGCCTCGCGGACCTTGACGTTGTCGAGCGGCGGGTGGGCGTTGTTGAGGGCGAGGATGGTTTCGCCCTGCGTCGAGCCGACGATGACCTGGAAGCGGTCGTCGTTCTTGAACTGGTCGAGCAGCTCGGGCGCGGGGAAGGCCGAGAAGACGTCGACGTCGCCGGCCTGCACGGCGCTGCTCGCCGCCGTCGGGTCCGAGATGAACTTGAACGTGACTTTCTCGAGCGCCGGCTTTTCGCCGCTGTAATTGGGGTTCGGCACGAGGGTGATGTGGTCGGCCTTGACCCATTCGCCGAGCTGGTAGGGGCCGGTGCCGACCGGGTTGGTGACGTTGTTCTCGGCCGTCTTGGGCGAAACGATCACCGCGTCGCCCCAGGCCATGGCGTAGGGGAAATCGCCCTGCGGCTGGCTGAGCGTGACCTTGACGGTCAGCGGATCGACCACATCGACCGAGGCGATGTTGGCAAAGAGCTGCTTCTGCGCGCTCTTGCTGTCAGGGCCGCGGTTGCGGTCGAGGGTCCACTTCACGTCGTCGGCGGACAGCGGCGTGCCGTCGGAGAACTTGACGCCCTCCTTGAGGTGGAAGGTGTAGCTCAGGCCATCGTCGGAGATGTCCCAGCTGGTCGCGAGATCGGGCTGGACCGCGCCGTCCTTGTCGATGCGGGTCAGTCCGTTGAAGATGTTGAGGTCGGTGACCGTGCGGATGGCCGCGGCAGCGCCGCCCGTCGTCGGATCGAGGTTGGTGGGCTCGAGCTGGATGCCGATCACGAGATCGGTCCGCGGCGCGGCGATGGCGGGCGAAAGCGACGTGGAGAGGGCAAGTGCGGCAACGAGCGCCAGCCCCAGGGTGGTTTTGCGCATGATGGTCCTTCCCGATGGTCGGGCCGCGGGCGGGCCCTTGGGCGGGATGGTAATGCGGATATGGGCCGGAGGTAAATCGCAGCGGGTGGATTGACCGCCAGTTGACGGGGAGGCGGCCGCGGTAGCACCCTCGAACGTCTCTGGCAGCTCGGGGGGTGCTGATGAGGGCGGTGGTGCGGTTCGTCACGGGGGCCGTGCTCGGCCTCTGCGTGGTCGATGCCGGCGTGGCACAATCGCCGCGCAGCGGGACGGTGGGGGCGCTGGTCGCGGTCTGCACCGCGAGCGAAGCGGAGTGCAGCCAGGTCTTCTTCGACTGGGAGATATTCGACGCGCTCGACTACGGGGGCTGCCTGCCCGACATCGCGAGCCCATCGATGGCGCTCGAGATGTACGACTGGCTCGCCGCGCGGCCGGAGCTTGCCGGCAAGGACATGTTCGACGGCGCGCACGAGGCGGCGGTGGCGCTCTGGGCGCAGTGCTGAGCGCGCTTCAGCGGGCGCGCAACAGGTCCAGCAGCGTCAGTGCCATGACCTTGGCGCTGTCGAGCATGTCGTCGATGCCGATCCATTCGTCGGGCTGGTGGGCGAGGTCGAGGATGCCGGGGCCGTAGGCGATGCAGTTGTGCATGCGGCCGATGCGGTCGATGTGCTTCTGGTCGTAGGTGCCCGGGGAGACGACGTAGTCGGGCTCGAGGCCCATGACCTGACCGATCGCCCGGTGGACGGCGGTAACGACCGGTGCGCCGCGGTCGGTCATGGTCGGCGGGATGGTCCAGAGGTCTCGGAGCTCGTAGCGGAACTCGTTGCGGGACTGCTTCACGCGTTCGAGGAGGTCGACCATCTCCTGCCGCACCGCCTCGGGCGTCTCCTCGATGAGGTACCGGCGGTCGATGACCATGCGGGCGGAGTGCGGCACGACCGGCGCGGGAAAGCCGGTGTAGCCCTCCTCGGGCTCCTCCTGCCCGCCGTGCAGCGAATTGATGTTGAGGGTGGACTGCCGGGCCTGCGGCGGCACCACCGTCATGGCGGTGGTGCGGCGGCTCAGCGCGGGGAACAGCGTCGCCTCCATTTCGGCGATCACCGCGCCCATGTGCCGGATGGCGCTGTCGCCGAGGAAGGGCATGGAGCCGTGCGCGATGCGGCCGTGGGTTTCGATCTCGGCCCACCAGACGCCGCGATGGCCGAGGCAGATGCGGTTCTTGTTGAGCGGCTCGGGGATGATGACGTGCTGCACGCGGGCGGGCGTGAACCAGCCCTGCTCGGCGAGCCAGGCCACGCCGCCGTAGCCGCCCGTCTCCTCGTCGGCGGTGGCACTGATTTCGATGGCGCCGGCGAAGTCCGGAACGGCGGCGACGAAGGCTTCGGCGGCGACGATCGAGGTCGCGAGCCCGCCCTTCATGTCGCAGGTGCCGCGGCCGTAGATGCGGCCGTCGCGGACCTCGCCGCCGAACGGATCGGTGGTCCAGCCGTCGCCGGTCTCGACGCCATCGTGGTGTGAGTTGAAGTGGACGGTTTCGCCCGGGCCGCTGCCTTCGCGGCGCGCGATGAGGTTCCAACGGGGGTGCTTGTCGCTGTCGCCGCGGGCACCCTCGGCGCGGAGGAGCTCGATGGAAAAGCCGGAGGCGGAGAGGCGGGCGGCGAGGAGATCGCAGATGTCGCGGTAGTTCTCGCCGGGCGGGTTGACCGTGGGGATGCGGACGAGCTCCTGCGTCAGCGCGACGAGGTCGTTGCGGCGGGAGTCTATGGCGGCAAGGAGGGAGGAGGTGTGGTCGGACATGCGGCGCAACTAAGCACAAGCCCGTCGCCTCAACCACCGGGTCATGCCCGCGAAGGCGTGAATCCAGGGCTGCAGACTATGGGGTGCGTCGCTCTGGATTCCCGCCTTAGGCGGGAATGACGGCGGTGGGTGGGGAAGGTATGCTCCCGGGGAAACTGGGGGACAGGATGACCGCACTGCCAAGCTATTCGCTCGAGGGGAAGGTTGCGCTGGTGACCGGTGCGGCGCGGGGGCTGGGACGCGCCATTGCGGTGGCGCTCGCTTCGGCGGGGGCCGACATCGCGCTCGGCTTGCGCGACGACGCGGCGGACGATGGCGCCGCGGAGGAGATCGCGGGCCTCGGCCGCCGCGTGCTGCCGCTGCGGATGAACGCGACCGACCTGCGTGAGGCCAATGCCGCGATCGGCCACGCCATCGCCGAGTTCGGCGGCATCGACGTCCTCGTCAACAACGTCGGCGGCGGTTCGGCGCAGGGGCCGGTCGAGGATTTCACCGAGGCCGAGTTCGACATGATGGTCGATCTCAACCTCAAGTCGGCGTTCTTTGCCGCCCAGCGGGTAGGACGGCACATGATCGGCCGCGGCGGCGGGCGGATCATCAACATCAGCTCGCAGGCGGCGTTCGTCGCTCTGCCAGGCGAAGCGATCTACTGCATGCTCAAGGCGGCGCTCTCGCACATGACCAAGTGCATGGCGGTGGAGTGGGGCAAGCACGGCATCACGGTGAATGCGGTGGCGCCAACCTTCATTGAAACCCCGGGGACGGCCCCCGCCCTGTCGGATCCCGCTTTCCGGGCGGAGGTGGTCGAGCGGATCGCGGCGCTGCACCGGATCGGGGTGCCCGAGGAGGTTTCGGGCGCGGTGGCGTTCCTCGCCTCGCCGGCCGCATCGCTGATCACGGGGCAGACGCTGGTCATCGATGGGGGCTGGACGGCGCGCTGAGCTAGATGTCGTTGCTATGAAGGTTGTTCACCCGGGGCATGGGTGAGAGGCTGGGGTTGCGAAGCTCCAACTCTTGCCGGAGGCCCCGGATGAACGTGCACAAGAATGCGCGGCTGACGCCGCGAGGTCGAGT
>JAEZBF010000186.1 GCA_023427545.1 Pseudomonadota bacterium | reverse complement strand
GAGCGAGCCGAAGGCGTGGCTCCAGATGACCGACATCTTCGGTGCGCTGGCGACGGAGCCGTCGTACGTATCGGCGTTCTCGACGGCGCTCAGAACGCTGTGGACGGAGGGGACGCGGGCCACACTGCAGCGGTATCTCGAGGAGCGGCTGTAGGTACGGTTTCCAACTTCGGACCGGGGCCCGAGCCTATTCGAGGAAGACCTTGACCCGGTCGGAGCGGCCCTCGGCATCGATGACCGAGAGGGTAACGAACCCCGGTCCGTCTGGCACCCAGCTCTCCTGACGGGCGAAGGGGGAGTGGGCGAAGGGAGCGCCGTTTGCGAAAAAAGTGAACGGAGGCGTGCCGTTACGGACCTTGACCACAAGCGGCCGGTCGTGGCCGGCACTCAGGCCGAGATCGAGGTCGACGCCGTCGCCGGGGAAGGCGATCTCGGGGGCGGCGTCGCGGGCGACCTTCTGGTCGTCGGGGTGGCGGAAGCGGCGGAGCGGCTCGGGCAGCTCGGAATTGCTGGCGATGAGGGCCCCGGCGGGAGCGGCGCGCAGGGGGACGGTGGGGGTGCCGAGACGGTCGAACGCCTCGAACAGGATCGGAGCGGCGGAGGCGATACCGGAGAGACCGGACACCGGGGCGCCGTCGGGCCGGCCCACCCAGACGCCGATCACGGTCTTGCCGTCAAAGCCGATGGCCCAGCCGTCGCGGTAACCGTAGGAGGTGCCGGTCTTGTAGGCGATGCGGCCGGGAGAGCCATTGAGCGGCGGTGCGACGCCCGCGAGGATATCGGAGACGTACCAGGCGGCGACTGGGTCAAGCACCGGCGCGGGCTGGATGGCACCCTCGGGGAGCGGCTTGACGCCGTCCTTGAGCAGCACGGGGCTGCCGCCGCGGGCGATGGCGGCATAGAGCGAAACAAGGTCGCGCAGGGTCACGCCGACGCCGCCGAGACCGACCGCAAGGCCGGGCGCGGCGTCGTTGGGCAGCAGCGGATTGGCATGAGCGCGGCGGAGGCGGGAGATCAGCCGGGCGGTGCCGACCGCATCGAGGATGACCACGGCGGGGATATTGAGCGACTCCTCAAGGGCATCGCGCATGCTGACGGTGCCGCGGGAGAAGCCGTCGAAGTTGACCGGCACATATGCGCCGAAGGCAGTGGGGCGATCCTCGATCAGGCTCTCGGGATGGGCGAGGCCGAGCTCGAAGGCGAGGCCGTAGATCAGCGGCTTGAGGGTCGAGCCGGGCGAGCGCACCGCCTCGGTCATGTCTACGTAGCCGCTGCGCTCGCTCGAAAAAAGGCCGGCGGATCCCACTGAGGCGAGAATGTTCCCGGTCTGCTTGTCGGCCACGACAATCGCGACCGAGAGCTTTGGGCCGAGCTGGGCCGCCCGCATGGCGCTGAGCTTTTCGAGCGCCCCCTGCACCCGCGCATCGACGGTGAGGTCGACCTGGCGGGCATTGGGATGGGTTGCGACGGCCTCCTCGGCGAGGTGAGCGGCGAGCATGGGGAAATCCCGCCGGGCGGTGGGGACCGGCTCGCTGTTGGCGGCAGCCTCTTCCTCGGGGCCGATGATGCCTTCGGAAACCATTCGCGCAAGGACGAGGGCGCGGCCGGCGCGAGCGGCCTCGGGATGGAGGTCGGGGCGGCGTGCCTCGGGCGACTGCGGAAGCGCGACGAGCAAGGCACATTCGGCGGTCGTCAGCCGGGACGGCTCCTTGCCGAAATAGGCGAGCGTTGCCGCGCGGATGCCCTCGATGTTGCCGCCGTAAGGCGCGAGCGTGAGATAGAGGGTGAGGATCTGCTCCTTGCTCAGTTGATGCTCCAGCGCATCGGCGTGGACCATCTGCCTGATCTTGGCAGAAAGGCTGCGGGTTCGCTCGGACTCGATCAGCCGGGCGACCTGCATGGTGAGGGTCGAGCCGCCCGAGACGATCTGCCCCCCTGCCCCGGCGTACTGCCCGAGGGCGCGCAGCATGGCGCTCCAGTCGATGCCGCGGTGCTCGGCGAACCGGCGATCCTCATAGGCCAGCAGCATGTCGATGAAGCGCCGGTCGACGTCCTTGACCGCCACAGGCAGGCGCCAGCGGCCATCGCGGGTGGTAAAGGGGCGAAGCAGCTGCCCCTGCCGATCGACCACCACAGTCGAAACCGGCAGGGTGGCGGCGTCGGGCGTGGGCGGCAGGCCTGCCGCAATCTCGGCCAGCACCGTGCTGCCGTACCAGGCGGCACCGCCGCACAGGACCCCGACGGCGAAGAGTGCGGCGGCGATCAGCCGCTTGTGTTTCACCTCACGCTGTCGCGGGCGCCAGTGGTCCGCGGCGTCGCAGCAGGGGCAGGTTCAGTCGCAGCCGGCACGGCAGGGGTCGCGGCGGCAGGCGCACCCGCTGCCGCGATCTCGATGCTCGAAGCGTCCGTGTTGCCGCGGATCTCGGGCCGGTACATGTCCTCGACGTTGGCGCCGGGGAGCACGAACGTGCCCGGCGATACGGCGCGGACCATGTAGGCGGTCGTGATCGTCTGCGGCCGCGAACTGCTATAGTAGCGGAAAGCCGCAACGTACCGGTCGGTGCGCGCCTCGGTGTGATTTGGCGTGTTCACCCCCAGCCAGGAGAGATCGCCCACCCCATTGGCCTGCGAGAGATCGGGGTTCTCGATCTCGAAGCCGGCCGGCAGCGGATCGGTCAGCAGGTACTGACCCGAGCCGATGGTCGTCGGCGTGACAGTGAGCACCACGACGAAGCGATCGTTCTGCGTGATGGCCTCGGCGGTCGGATCAACCGGCGTGCCATCAGGCAGGTAGTAGGCACGCGTGACGGTGAAGCCCTGGTTCGAGGCGGCGGGCGGGGTGGCCGGAATTGCGGTCACCGAGATCTTGGCTTCCGTCGGGGTATTGGCCGTGTTGACGATGGTCACCGGGCCCCCATCGAACTGCTCCTGCTGATAGCGCAGGTTGACGCTGCCGGTGAGCGGCACGCCATCGACGGTGACCGCCCCGCTGGTGGTCTGGCGGGCGATGGCCGCAGCTGCCATCAGCGTCCAGGCGTCCTCCTGCGTCGACGTCCAGGTCTTGATGTCGCGCAGCGCCCC
>JAEZBF010000018.1 GCA_023427545.1 Pseudomonadota bacterium | reverse complement strand
GTCGACAGGTGGTGATCAAGCGCGCGCCCTAGACATCCCCGCCATTTACGGGGTCAAATCCAGCATGGCCGATGCGCGACTCAAACCCGACGTCATGCTGCTCGCCGCCGGCTTCGGCAGTCGGCTGCGGCCGCTGACAGACACAACGCCAAAGCCCCTTATCCGGGTCGGCGGCAAGCCGCTGCTCGACCACGTTGTTGCCGAGGCGCTGGCAGCTGGTCTCGACCACTTCGTTGTCAACGCGCACCACCACGCCGGTCAGGTTGCGAGCCACGTCACCACCCTCGCGGCGCGGTACCCATCAGCGCGGTTCTTGGTCTCCCGCGAGGACCATGAGGCGCTTGACACCGGTGGGGGCGTCAAAGCGGCCCTGCCGCTGCTGGAGAGCGACCCGGTGCTGGTGATGAACACCGACGCCTTCTGGGTCGGAGCTGACGGCGCGCCCCTGCGCCGGCTGATCGAGCGCTTCGCCGCGGGCGGCGCCGAGATGGTGCTGCTTTGCGTTCACCCTCGCAACGCGCGGGGGTTTTGGCGCAGCCATGATTTTTGCCTGGATTCTGCCGGGCTGATCACCGCCGATAGCGGCGCGCCGGTGATCTATGCCGGCGCTTGCGTGTTCTCGCGCGAGCTCTTCGAGGGCAGTCCGGACGGGGCGTTTTCGCTCGATCTCCTGTCCGACGCGGCGCGCGATCGCGGCACGCTCTACGGCACCATTCTCGATGCCCAGTGGCTGCACGTCGGCGATGCCGAAGGGCTTACCGAGGCCGAGGCGGTGCTCGAGGCGATGGCATGAGGGCGGAACATCTCTTCACAATAGGCCCGGATTCGCCGTTTTTAGCCGTGCTGGCCGACAAGGTGCTCGATGGCACGCTGCTGAACGGCTGGCCCAGGGAAGGTCCGTTCTGGCTGAGTGACGTGACCATCGTGCTGCCGACTCGGCGGGCCCGCCTGGCGCTGGCGGAGACGTTTGCGCAGAGGCTGGGCGGCACCGCGCTGCTCCCCGACATCAGGACCTTTGGCGGGGAGAATGCGGAGGAGGAACCGTTTCTGCCGCCCGTCGAGGCGCCGCCGCTGCCTTCGGCTATGCCGTTGCGACGACGTCAGCTGGCGCTGGCCGCACTCGTGGACGGCTGGGCGCGGACGCCGGACGGACAGGCGGTGCTGGCGACCCCGCCCAACCCCGCCGAGATCCTCGCGCTCTCGGCTTCGCTGGGCGAGCTGGTCGATGAGCTGGCAATCGAGGGCGTGCCCTATGGCAAGCTGCGCGCGCTGCCGCCCGAGAACCTGGCGGTCAACTGGCAGGAAACGCTGCGATTCCTCGACATCGCGTTCCGCTACTGGCCGGAGCGGCTGGCCGAGCTGGGGCTGGAGGATGCCGCCGAGGTGCGCAACCAGCGGCTGCGCCGTCAGGCCGAAACCGCGCCGCTGATCTATGGCGAGCGGCCGGTGATCGCCGCCGGCTCGACCGGTTCGGTGCCCGCGACCGCGGACCTGCTGCGGGCGATCGTGCGGCTGCCGCGCGGCGCGCTGGTGCTGCCCGGGCTCGACACGACGCTCAAGGCTGACGAACACGACAAGCTACTGAGTGCGGACGCCAACTTACACGGCCATCCACAGTACGGGCTCGTCAAGCTGCTGCGGCGACTGGGCGCCGGCCCCGGCGCCTTCGTCGAGCTCAGCCCAAAAGAGCATCCGCGCACCGCGGTGGTCCGCGCTGCGCTTGCGCGTCCGGGAGCGTCGGCGTGGTGGATTGAAATGCGAACGCAAGTGGATCTTGCCGCGGCGACGGCCGGTCTTACGACCATCGCGGCGCACACGGCAGACGAGGAGGCGCGCGCCATCGCGCTCTGCGCCCACGCGGCTCTGGTCGGGAGCAAGACGGTCGGCATCGTCTCGCCCGACCAGAACCTCGCGCGCCGCATCGCCGCCGAGCTCAAGCGCTTCGACGTGCTGGTCGACGATCCCGCCGGCACGCCGCTCTACCAGTCGCCCGCCGGTCGCCTGGCGCGGTTGCTGCTGGAAGTGGCGGTCAGCCGTTTCGGGCCGGTCGAGCTGGTGGCGCTGCTCCGCCACCCCGGTGCGACCTTCGGGATGGAGCGCCGCGAGGTCAGTCGGCTCACCGACCGGATCGAGCTCTGCCTGCTGCGGGGCCAGCGCCTGCGCCCCGGCATCGAGGGCCTGCGCCATGCCCTCGCGGCGAACTCCGAGGCAAAGCGGGGACCGCGGTTCACGGAAGCCGAGCAGGAGCAGGTGGCGTCGCTGTTCGATCATCTGCAGCGCGCTATCGCCCCGCTCGGGGCGCTGCTCAACGCGCCCACCACGGCCAAAGCCATGGCCGGCGCGCTGGCGATCAGCTTCGCTGCGACGGTGGCCGGCGGCGAGGTCGCGGGCGCCGCCGAACTGGTGGCCTGGGAAGCCGAGCTCACGGCCAACGACGAAGCCGGCCCGCATTTCTCCCCGCACGGGCTCGACGGCGTACTGCGCGTGCTGATGGACGGCGCGACGGTGCGCAATCGCGAGCAGCGGCGCGACGACATCTTCATCTGGGGGCAGCTCGAAGCGCGGCTGCAGAACCCGGACCTGATGATCCTCGCGGGGCTGAATGAGGACGTCTGGCCGCGCGCCGCCGACCCTGGTCCCTGGCTGAGCCGCGGGATGCGGCTGGCGCTCGGCCTCGAGCCACCGGAACGACGGCATGGCCAGGCTGCGCATGATTTCGAGGTGGCGATCGGCAATGCACAGGCGGTGATCGCCTTCTCCGAACGCATCGGCACGTCGCCGGCATTGCCCTCTCGGCTGGTGCAGCGGCTGGAGGCCTTCCTCGGCGACGGCCTGAGCAAGGAAATGCGCGCGCGTGGCCGCCGCTGGATTGACCAGGCCCGCGCCATCGATGCGCCGGGCGGCGCGGCACGGCCGGCCCCGCGTCCGGTACCACGGCCTACCGTGGAGGCGCGGCCCAAGAAGCTTTCCATCACCGAGATCGAGACGCTGTTCCGCTCCCCTTATGACATTTACGCCCGGCACGTGCTGGGGCTGCGCAAGCTGGCGCCGCTCGGCGAGGAGCCCGATGCCAAGGAGCGCGGCATCATGGTGCACGAGGTGTTCGCCCGCTTCGTGCAGGACGGGCTCGACATTCACGCCCCCGACGCCTTCGACCGGTTGCGGGAGTTCGCGGTCAACGCTTTCGCCGGGCTCGACGCCATCGAGGACCGGCGCGCGATCTGGCTCCGGCGGTTCGAGACCGCTGCACGCCAGTTCATCGCCCACGAGCGCGCGCGCGACGCAGACGTTGCGCGCCGGCGCGCGGAGATCGACGGCAAGTGGGTGCTGCCCAGCGGCTTTGAACTGACCGGCCGCGCCGACCGCATCGATATCCTGCGGGATGGCACCGCCGAGATCATCGACTTCAAGACCGGTTCGGTGCCATCGACCGGGGACATGACCGAGTTCCTCGCTCCGCAGCTGCCGCTCGAGGCGGCAATGCTCGAGGCCGGCGCCTTCGAGGCGATGGAGCCGACCGGCACCTCGGCAATGGGTTTTATCAAGATCGGCCTGGGGCCCAGCGCCTTCGTGCCGATCCACTTCCGGGCGCGCGGCAGCTACATGGAGGCCGCCGCAGAGGCCTCGCAGCGGCTGAACGCGCTTGTCGACGCCCTGCTGCTCCGGGACACGCCGATGACCTCGCAGGTGCTGCCGGCGACAGGCCGCCGCTACCGCGGCGACTACGACCACCTCGCGCGCGTCGACGAGTGGGCGATCAACGAAGGCGACGACAGCGAATGACCCGGCGGCTGAAGACCCCGCTGCCGCCCGAGGTCACGGCGGCTCAGCGCAACGCCGCCAATCCGGCGAGCTCGGTCTGGGTCGAGGCCAACGCCGGCTCGGGCAAGACGCACGTGCTCACCCAGCGCGTGCTGCGCCTGCTGCTCACCGGCGTGCGCCCCGAGGAAGTGCTCTGCCTCACCTACACAAAGGCGGCCGCGGCCGAGATGCGTAAGCGCGTGTCCCAGCAGCTGAGTGCCTGGGCGTTGATGCCGGAGAAGGCGCTGTGGCAATCGCTCGAGGAGCTGATCGGCGCGCCTCCCGCCGCGGCCCACCTGCTGCGCTCGCGGACCCTCTTCGCGCACGCGCTCGATACCCCCGGTGGGCTTAAGATCCTAACCATCCACGCCTTCTGCGAGAGCGTGCTGCATCGCTTCCCGGTCGAAGCCGGCGTTCCCTTTGACTTCGTGGTGCTCGAGGATTTCGCGCGGCAGTCGATGGTGCTGCGCGCCCGTGAGATGGTCATTGCCAACGGCCTGCGCGGGGGCGCGCATGCCGAGGCGGTGGAAACGCTGTTCGGCCACCTCAGCGATTTCTCGATCCGCGAAGCGATCGAAGATGCGCTCGCCAAGGCGCGGCCGCTGCGCCGCGTCCTCGCCGATCGCGAAGGCGCCAAGGGCCGGTTGCGTGCGCTCGTCGGCCATCACGACGGCCGTTCCTCGGCCGAGCTGCGCGACGCTATTGAGCATCGCACCCTGCTGCAGCCGGGCGATTGCCGGGACGTCGTCCGGCTGCTTTCCGGCGATGCCCAGAAGACCAAGGGGGTGCGCTTCGCCGACGTGCTGGCGCGTGGCGACCTCGACCGCCCGACCTGCGACGACCTCATGGAGGCGTTTCTGACCGGCGATGGCGGCCCGCGCAGCTCGCTGATGAGTGCCGCCGAACGCAAGCTCTATCCCGAGCTCCATGCCCGGCTCGAAGCCGAGCGCGACCGCATCGCAGAGCTCAATGCCGAGCTTCACCGCACCCGCCTCATCGAGCGGTCGGAAGCGCTGCTCGATATCCTTTCGGCGATCGTCGAGGACTACGAGGCCGGCAAGCGGGCGCTGTCGCTGCTCGATTTCGACG
>JAEZBF010000422.1 GCA_023427545.1 Pseudomonadota bacterium | reverse complement strand
GCCAGACCCTATGAACGCTCACAGTTCAGAACCGCAGACATGACGCCCTGGCTCCACTGGTACAATCATCATCGACCGCACTCAGCCCTCAAAACCACCCCAGCCAATCGTGTAAACAACCTGCTTGCAAACGACAGCTAGCCACACCCTGGCCCGCTAAGACCAGCTTGCCGGCCACGTAGCCGAAATAGCCCGACTCGAAGCGGTCGATGGACGCGTTCATGTTGTAGCGCTTGCCCCAGGTCCAAAGCTCCATGTCGACCACCTTGCCGCCCTTGAACACCGGCGGGCGGGTCATGACGATCCAGTGGCTGGGGACCGTGTACCAGTGCCCCCAGTAGCCCTGGAGCAGGTCCATCCAGATGAAGAGGCAAACCGAGTAGCCCTTGCCGCAGAGATCGGCGGCTTCCTTGAGGTTGTCGATGTCCTTGGTGAACCAGAGGTTCGTCTCGTTGGTCACGCCCTTGAAGCCGGACTTCTTCATCCAGCTTTCGATGTGGTTGGGCAGGGTGATGCCGGCGAACTCGTTGCTGGCATCCTGGTAGTCCCAGAACGTATTCTCGGAATCGCGCAGGCTGCCCAGCGAGACCCAGTCGACGGCCTCGATCTTGCCATCGATCTTGGCGTTGCGGCAGTCGTAGCCCGGCTTGACCGTGATGCCGCCGTACCGCGCCTCGCCGGTGTCGTAGAGCTTTGTGACGTAGTCGACATAAAGCTGCGGGCGTTTGCGCAGGACCGAGAATGAAAACGAAGCCGGGCCGCAAAGGCTCGAGGTCTGCTGCTTGACGCTGTCCGGATTGCGCACGCGCTCCCACAGCCCGTCCGCCACCTGGCCGCGCGGGATGTTCGGGAATACGCCGTTGCCCTGCTTGGTCGCAAATTCGTAGATGGTCTGCTCGACGCTCATGACCCTTCCTCCAGTTCGGTGGCGGCGCTTTTGCTCCGGGCGCCGTGAACCCGTGCTGAATGGGCCGGTCAGAGACCGGACGGATGGGTTGATCGGTGGGGAGGGCTCCTCTACATGAGCGGCGAACCCCCCAAAGGACTGGACGAGATGCGGGCCGAGAGTGAATCCGTGGTTGCCGAAATCGAGCAGGCGCTGAGCCTGCTGAGGAGGCATCTTTGACTGGGAAACTGCCAAAGAGCGCCTCGCTGCGCTGAACGCCCAATCTGAATCACCCGATCTCTGGAGCGATCCCGAGAAGGCGCGCGAGGTCATGCGCGAGCGCGACAATCTCGACGCTCAGGTCAAGATCGTGCGCGAGTTCGAGAGGGGCATCCGCGACAACGTCGAGCTCATCGAGATGGGTGAGGCGGAGGGCGACGAGGCGATCGTCCGCGAGGCCGAGGCGGCGCTCGAAGAGTTCCGGGACCGCGCCGGGCGGGTCCAGATCGAAACGCTGTTGTCGGGCGAGGCCGATTCCAACGACGCATATCTCGAGGTGCATGCCGGGGCCGGCGGAACTGAAAGCCAGGACTGGGCCAGCATGCTGTTGCGCATGTACACCCGCTGGGCCGAGCGGCGGAACTTCAAGGTCGAGACCATGGAGTTCCATGCCGGTGAAGAGGCCGGGATCAAGTCGGCGACGATCAAGGTGTCCGGTCACAATGCCTATGGCTGGCTCAAGACCGAGAGCGGCGTGCACCGGCTGGTGCGGATCAGCCCGTTCGACAGCCAGGCGCGCCGGCACACCAGCTTTTCGAGCGTCTGGGTCTACCCGGTGGTGGATGAGACCATCAACATCGAGATCAACGAGGCCGACCTAAAGATCGACACCTACCGTTCGTCGGGCGCTGGCGGCCAGCACGTCAACACGACCGACTCGGCGATCCGCATCACTCACGTGCCGTCGGGCATCGTCGTGGCGTGCCAGCAGGAGCGCAGCCAGCACAAGAACCGTGCGACGGCCATGGCGATGCTGAAGGCGCGGCTGTACGAGCAGGAACTGCAGAAGCGCGAGGAGGCGGCCAACGCCGCCAACGCCAGCAAGACCGATATCGGCTGGGGTCACCAAATCCGCAGCTACGTGCTGCAGCCCTATCAGATGGTCAAGGATCTGCGGACCGACGCCGAGACCTCCAATACTGCGGCGGTGCTCGATGGCGACATCGATCGGTTCATGGAAGCGTCGCTTGCGCAACGCGTGGGCGGGGAGGCGGCGGCTTAGGCCCGGCTTGTCTCGTGTTTGATGGGTTCACCCGTGAGGGTCACCACCCATGGCGACACGCCCTCGTGGTTCGACAAGCTCACCATGAGGGCTACTGACACATCGCGGGCACGCCCGCCCAATGACCAGGGGGCCTCATGGAACTTTTCGAACCACGGGGTCCGGGCGCTCTGAGCTAAGCCAGGAAGCGCTGGAGGTGCCGGCCAACGGCGAGGAAGGGGCCGGGGTCTACGGCGCGATCGTTGCGGCGAACCTCGAAATGGAGGTGCGGGCCGGTCGAGCGGCCGGTCGAGCCGACCTTGGCGATCGGGGTGCCGGTTTCGACCTTCTGGCCTTCCTTCACGAGGAACGCCGAGAGATGGCCGTACCGGGTGATCAGGCCGTTGCCGTGGTCGACTTCCACGACGTTGCCATAGCCCGAGCGCTGTCCGACGAAGGTGATGACGCCATCGCCGGCACTGAGCACCATGGTGCCGTTAGGCTGCGGGAAATCAATGCCGGCGTGGAACGCCTTGCCGCGGGTGAACGGGTCGCGGCGATTTCCAAAGCCCGAGCTCACCCGCATGGTGCCGACGACGGGCCGGTGAATGGGCGCGGTGTCGATCGCGTCCCTGGCGGCCTTGAACCGGGTTAGGGCATCCATCACCGCGTTCGCATCGGCGACGAGACTGTCGGCGTCGGGGCCATCCTGCGCCGGCAGGAGCGGGCCGCCAACGCCTTCGTTGG
>JAEZBF010000390.1 GCA_023427545.1 Pseudomonadota bacterium | reverse complement strand
CTGCTGCTCAACGCCCTGCTGACCCTGATTGCAGGTACGCGTATCTGGTCCCACGTCTTCTGGCGGGCCGGCCCTATTGGCGCGCTGGCCGAGTTGCCCAACCCCGCGCTGCGACCGTTTAGCCGCGCGGAGCTTGGTTTCGGCCTGGGTGCAGCCGCGCTGCTGACTGCGGCGGTCGCCGTGGCCGGTCTCTGGCCGAACCTGCTGCTGGAAGCCGGCCGGATTGCTGCTGCGGACCTGCTCGACCCGTCCCGCTACATCGCCGCAGTCGGACTGGAGACGGGGCCATGACGTTCTTCCTCTTCGTTGCCGCCTTCGCGCTCGGTTGGGCCGCCATCACCGGCAGCGTCACGTTGCCCAACCTGCTGCTGGGTGGGTTCCTGGGCGCGGTCGCCTTGGCCCTCTTCACCGACCGCAGAAAACGGCCGGCGGTGCTGATGCGGTTGCGCCGGGCGGCCTCGCTGACCTGGCTCTTCATCTACGAGCTCAATCTCAGCGCAATAAAGGTCGCCATCCTTGTGCTGCGCCCGGACATGATGGCGAAGATCGCGCCTGCGATCGTTGCCTATCCGCTCAAGGTACGCAGCGACGCCGAGATCACGATGCTCGCCAACCTCATCACCCTGACGCCGGGGACGCTGAGCGTCGACGTGTCGGCCGACCGCAAGCTGCTGTTCGTCCATGCTCTCGACTGCCGCGATCGCGGGGAGCTGATCCGTAGCATCGCCGAAGGGTTCGAGAAGAAGGTCATCGAGGTGTTCCAATGACCGCAAGCGAGCTGTTCGACTGGGCGACGAGCATCGCCATGGGGCTGCTCCTGACGGGCCTGCTGCTGAGCGTCGTCAGGCTGGTCAAGGGGCCCAGCTTCGCCGACCGCGTGCTCGCGCTCGATCTCATGACATCGCTGGCGCTGAGCTTGGTTGCCGTGTTTGCGCTGCGTTCGGGCTTTTCTCTTTATGTCGATATCGCGATAGCCATCGCCCTCGCGGGCTTCCTCGCGACCATCGCGCTCGCCCGCTATCTGATGCTGCGCGGCAAGGCTGGCGCCGCCGCCGAGGAGATGCAGCGCTGATGGCCGACATCCTGCGCATCGTTGCTGCGGTGCTGATCCTGATCGGATCGGGCTTCGGCCTGCTGGCTGCCGTAGGCATCCTGCGGCTGCCGGACCTCTACACGCGACTTCACGCGGCTTCCAAGGCGGGCGTGGTTGGCGCCGGCATGGTGTTGCTCGCTGTCGCGCTGGTGGCGTTCGATGCGGCGGTCATCTTCCGCGCGGTCGCGGGAATATTGTTCCTGATCCTGACGACGCCGATCTCCGCGCACCTGCTCGCCCGTGCAGCATACTTGTCAGGCCAGCGGCCTCATCCATCGACCCACCTGGATGAAATGGGCCGCAATTTGGACAATAGACGCTAGTATAGTCCACTCATGCGACATAAGGCTGCACAGCCACGGTGATGTCGTTGCGTTCGCAAACGAAGCGACATAAGTACAGCACAACCCCGGCTGCAGTCTCGCGCCGGCCAATAAAACCAAGAAAAGGATCGGATATGAACGACCTCACTGGCATCCTGCCGGGAGCTGACGGCGACCTGATCGAACTCAGTGCCGATATTGTTTGCGCCTACGTCAGCAATAACGCCCTGAGCACGACCGACCTGCCCAAGCTGATCGCTGACGTGCATCTTGCCCTCAAGGCCCTGCAACAGTCCGGCGAAGTTCCGGAGCCGGCCGAGGAACTCAAGCCTGCCGTTCCGATCAGGAAGTCGGTGGCGCCGGATTACATCGTCTGCCTCGAAGACGGAAAGAAGTTCAAGTCGCTGAAGCGGCACCTGCGCACCCACTACAACCTTTCGCCCGAGGAATACCGCGAGAAGTGGGGCCTGCCGGCCGACTACCCGATGGTGGCGCCGAACTACTCGGCGACGCGTTCGCGGCTGGCCAAGGACAACGGCCTCGGCCGCAAGGCTCCGGTCAAGGCCGGACGCTAAGCCAAGGCTTTCGAGACTGCGCTGCGGCCGCCCCATCAGGGCGGCCGTTTCGTTTTCCGACTTATCCACCCGCTTGCCCACTCCGCGTATAGGAATATGATCCTATCTCGGAGTGAGTCAGATGGTTGTGTGGAGGGGCGGCGACGAACGGTCGGGGGTGGTTGCGCTGGCGGATCGCGCCAGGCGGCGGCAGCCCGATCCGCAGGTCGAAAGGGTGGTGGACCTCGTCTGCGCCGAGTACCGGGTGAGTGCCGCGAGCCTGATGCAGGCCTCGCGGGGCCAGGCGGAAATCGCCCAGGCCCGGCAGGTCGCGATGTACCTCTGCTACGTGGTACTGGGCCGCAAGCACGCAACGATCGGCCGGCTGTTCGGCCGCGACCGAAGCACCGCCTCGTATGCCTGCGCCCGCATCGAAGATATGCGCGACGACCAAGCCTTCGACGACCAGCTTAGCCGGCTGGAACAGGCGATCGCGGCGGAAGAGCCCGATCAGCCGGTGGAGGCGATCCGTGCCGCGGGCTAGCCGGCGGGCCGTGGGGTTCGTGCGGGCGCTGCTGCACGGCGGCACCGCGCACGCGACCGAGGGCGTCTACCGCATCGTGGTCGGCGAACGGGCGGTGAGGCTGGACGGGGCCGAGGTCAGGGGGCTGATGACGGCGGGCGTGCTGAGCGGCAACGGCCGGGAGTGCCAGGCAACGCCCACGGCACGTACCTGGCTGCGGCGCATGCTGTCGGGCGAGGACGAGTTCGCCCAGCAGCACCGCACGCTTCTGCGCAGCTCGGACGGGCAGATCATCAATCTCGAGGAGAGTCCGCTGGCGCGGCTGGCCGTGGCCACCGACGGTGAGGAGGCGTTCCTTTCCCGCCATCACGTCGAGGCGGGCGAACGGGTGCGCCGGATGGCCGAGCGCGCGCAGCTGCAGCCGCGGCTGACCATGTCCTACGATGTTGCGCATACCGCGAGCGGGGGCAAGGGCGGCAATACCGCCGCCGAACTCGGTGACCTCGCGGCCGAGGCACGGCGCGGGCTGGCGCTGATCCATGACGTGCTGCCGCGCGACTGCGCGGGGGTGGTGCTCGACGTCTGCGGCCTGCTCAAGGGGCTGCAGACCGTGGAGCTGGAGCGCGGCTGGCCGAGGCGCAGCGCCAAGCTGGTGCTGCGGATCGGCCTCGACCAGCTCGCGCGGCACTACGGGATCGGCGCGGAGGCGACCGGACCGGAGTCACGGCGCAACCGCACGTGGCTGGGCGAGGGCGCGCGGCCGCAGCGCTTCGAATAGCTCAGGCGGCGAGGGCGCGGGCCTCGGCGCGGATGCGGGCGACCATCGCGGCGAGGCCATTGGCGCGCTGGGTCGAGAGGTGCTCGCGCAGGCCCAGCTCGTCAAAGACGGCTAGCGCATCGGTGTCGGCGATCTCCGCCGCCGGGCGGCCGGAATAGAGCGCGACGAGGATGGCAACGAGGCCGCGGACGATCTTGGCGTCCGATTCGCCGCGATAGCGCAGGGTGGGTCCGTCGCGCTCGGACACCAGCCAGACCTGCGATGCGCAGCCGTGCACCTTGTTGGTCGCGTTCCGCTCCTCGGGCGCAAGCGGCGGCAACGCCTCGCCGAGCTCGATGAGATAGCGGTAGCGGTCCTCCCAGTCGTCGAGGAAGGAGAGGTTTTCGGCGATCTCGGTGAAGGCCTGAGGCGGGGGCATCGGCAAGAGATAGGCGATTGGGCCTTGGGATTGAAGGGCGAGTTGGGGCACGCCCTCGTGGTTCGTGGTTCGTGGTTCGTGGCTCGTGGCTCGACAGGCTCGCCATGAGGGGGCTCGCCATGAGGGGCTCACCATGAGGGCTACTGCTGAATGCACGGCGCCTGTGAGGACCTCATGGTGAGCTTGTCGAACCATGAGGTCCGGGCTCCCGTCACCGAAGAGGTGAAGTAGGTGGAAGCGTTTCTCCGGACCTTCTTCGACACGGCGCTGATCGGACGCTACCTGCCCGACCTGCTGCTGGGGGTTGGGGTGACCGTCGCGGTGGGGCTCGCCGTGGTCGCGACCGGGCTCCTGGCGGGGTTGGTGCTGGCGCTGCTGCGGACGCTGGGGAGCCGGCCGCTCAATTTCGTGCTGATCGCCGTGGTGGACATG
>JAEZBF010000372.1 GCA_023427545.1 Pseudomonadota bacterium | reverse complement strand
GAAAATGGCAGTCGAACGCGAAACGATCATCACCGACACCCCGACCACGACCACCACGACTACTCCTGTCGTCACCACCGGCAGCCCGTTCGGCGGCATGATCGCTGCCATCATCGGCGCAATCGTGCTGGTGCTCCTAGTGCTGTGGCTGCTCAATGGCGGGCTGAACTTCAGCGGTAATGGCGCGGGTGCGGGCACGGTCGACGTCAACCTGCCGGCGGTCAACGTCAACACGCCCAACGGCTAACCGCCGCGGCATCGCTAAGGGTGACGCGACGCCGATGCTGCGGCGTCGCGATTACCGCTTCCGCGACGCCGATCCCCTCGGCTAGGCTGCCTCCGAATCCAGCAGGAACCGGGGGATGAGCGATGCTCAAGGGGATCGATCCACTACTGAATGCCGACGTGCTCTATGCGCTCAAGTCCATGGGGCACGGCGACGATCTCGTGATCTGCGACACCAATTTCCCGGCGGACTCGGTCGCCCGGGACACGGTGTTCGGCGACCTCCTGCGCATCGATGCGGTGACCTCCGGACGGGCGGCGAAGGCCATCCTCTCGGTGCTTCCACTCGACAGCTTCGTCGACCATCCAGCGTCCCGCATGGAAGTGGTCGGCAATCCCACGCAATTGCTGCCGGTCGCTGCGGAAGTCCAGGCCGAGATCGACGCCGCCGAGGGCCGCTCCTGGCCCATGGCTTCGATCGAGCGGTTCGCCTTCTATGAGGCAGCGCGCAAATCCTATGCGGTAATCCAGACCGGAGAGCGCCGGTTCTACGGCTGCTTCATCTTCAAGAAAGGCGTCATCCCTCCCGACGAGGGCTGAGCCGCACCAAGCCGCTCCGCACAACGCCTGAACCGGCTGACCGGCTGCTCCCGGCCGGCAGAAGCCCAAGCTTGGCTGCTGCCGGCGAGGAGCAAAAGAGCATTGTTTTTTACGCACCCGCTGAATTTCTTGTGGAAAAAACTGTGGACAGATATAACCGGCGTCCAGTTGCGCGTGCGTATCAGAGAGTTACATGTCAACCGCGTTCTATATCGTCATCATGGCTCACGGTAAGTGGTGGGTCGACCTCGAGGGCAAATCGTCCGGTCCCTTCACCAGCCTTGAGGTTGCAATGTCGGGGGCGATCTCGATGGCGGAGGCCGCTGCGCGGGCAGGGCGCCGCACCGAGGTTCTGGTTTCCGGGCCTGGTCACGACAACCGCGTCGTCTATCGCAGCGCCAAGCAGAGCGCGCTCAGCCGCGCGGCCGCCAGAGCTGCCCTCGCCACCGCCTGAGCTTCGCGCTAGAAGCGGGTTCTGAGCTCGCGCGGGACCGCCGCGCCGGCGCGAGGGGGGAACGCGGCGTGCTGGTCAGCGGCCTGATTGTCACTGTCATCGCCGCTCTGTTCGGCTTCGCCGGTGCCGACTGGGTGCTGCGCAAGGCCCGGCGCATGGGCCTGGTACAGCAGCCGACAGCCCGCTCATCGCATCACCGCCCCACCGCGACGGGTGGTGGGGTCGGCATCGTCTTCGGCGGCTCGATCGCCTGCATCTTCGTTGCCTATCACGCGATCTGGCCTGCCATTCTGGTGCTGGCCGTATCGCTTGCCATGGCCGCGATCGGCCTGCGCGATGACATCAAGCCGGTGCGCTGGGGCTGGCGTTTGCTGGTACAGGCACTGCTGATCACTGTGCTGCTGCTCGGCGGCATCCCGTTGGATGCATTGCAGGCTGAGCTCGGTTTGCCCGGATCGCTGCCGCTGCTGATCGGGCTGGTGCTGATCGCCGGCATCGTCTGGATCAACTTCTTCAACTTCATGGACGGCATCGACGGCCTCGCCGGATCCGAAGCGGTGTTCCTGCTGCTGGCGGCCGCCGGGCTTACGTTCGCCGGCATGCCGGGCGTCATCGACCTGCCGGTCTTCTGGTGGCTCATCGCCCTTGCGGCGGCGACGGCCGGTTTCCTCATCGTCAACTGGCCGCCCGCCAGGATTTTCATGGGCGATACCGGCTCGACCTATCTCGGCCTGATGATCGGCTTCCTCGCGCTGGTGACGCTCTCGCTGGGCTGGCTCACCCTGCCGCAGTGGCTGATCCTCGCCGGGGTCTTCGTGGCCGACCCGCTGGTGACCCTGTTGCGCCGGCTGGTCCAGGGGGAGCGCATCTACGAAGCGCACCGGCGGCACGCATACCAGGCGCTGTCGCGCCGCTGGGAGTCGCACCGCACGGTCACTCTGGGAGTTGTCGCGATCAACGTGATCGTCCTCCTCCCGCTGGCGATCGCGGCAGGGATGATGCGTCAATGGGAATGGCCGCTCGTGGGCGTAACCTACCTGCTGCTGGTGGCGCTGGCGTTCTACTCCGGTGCCGGAGCGCCGGAGAAGCCGGTCCGCTAGAACTGGGTCATCATGGCCGCCGCGACGACGATGATCGTCATCGAGGCAATGGCCGCAGCAGCGATCGCGCGCAGCCGGCGCTGCATGCGCAGGTCGAGCACCAGGCGCAGGCGGCGCAACCGTCCATCTATGTCGGCGAAATCGAGATTGGCCATGCCGCCCTCCCCATCCGCCATCGAGGATGAGGGCGAAAATGCAGCCGGGCCAGCGGCTTCCGAGAACAGGCTTAATTAAAGTCAAATGTTGGACTTCGCCGGCCTGGGTTACGAGTGTGTCTTGCCAGCCGGTGCGCGTTCGCTAGTTTGCGACGCCCCCGGTTCGCCTCTGGATTGCCGATGCTCCTGACCCGCCGCTTCGTCCTTGCCGCCGCTCCCGCCTTCCTGCTCGGCGCATGCAGCGCCGCCGGCGTTTCCGTGCCCGGCGGCGCCACCTCGGTTGCGGCGCTCAGCACCGCCACGGTCACGGCCGAGGTCAATGCCACCCGCAAGCACTACGGCGCGCCGGAGCTGCGCTACAACCCCACACTCGCCGCCCAGGCCCGCACGCAGGCCAGCCTCATGGCGGCCAGGGGGGAGATCTCCCACACCCTCGGCGGCACCCTGCACGACCGGACCATTGCCGCGGGCTATGAGGGCGCGACCGGCGAGAACCTCGCCGAGGGCCAGAAGACGCTCGAGGCCGTTATCGGCGACTGGCTGAAGTCGCCCGGGCACCGCGAGACGCTCCTTAACCGCCGCTTCGTCGAGTTCGGGCTTGCCGCCGCGACGGGCAGCAATGGCCGCGCCTACTGGGCATTCATCGCCGGCGGCCCCTTCGAGAACTGGCGGCGCTAGCGCTTCGCGGGGGTGCTCAGCGTCCGCCGAACGGCATCGCGCCAGCCCCGCAGCTTCCGCGTGCGGGTCGCCGCGTCCATGTGCGGATTGAACTGACGGTCGAGCGCCCAGCGTTCGCCGAAACCCGCCGCGTCCGGCCAGACGCCGGCCTTCCAGCCCGCCAGCCAGGCCGCTCCAAGCGCCGTCGTCTCGAGGATCGTCGGCCGGTCGACCGGCGAGTTCAGGATGTCGGCGAGGAACTGCATGGTGTAGTCGGATTCCACCATGCCGCCGTCGACGCGCAGGATGGTGTCGGCTGCACCCTTCCAGTCCTTGCGCATCGCATCCAGCAGGTCCGCGGTCTGGTAGCTCACTGCTTCGAGCGCCGCTCGTGCGAGCTCGCCACGGCGCGTATTGCGGGTCAGCCCGAAAATGGCGCCGCGCGCCTCCGGGTCCCACCACGGCGCGCCCAGTCCGACGAACGCCGGAACGAGATAGACCTCCTCGCCGGGATCGGCGTCGGCCGCGAGCTTTCCGCTCTCCTCGGCGCGCTCCATGATCCCAAGCCCGTCGCGCAGCCACTGCACCGAGGCGCCCGCCATGAAGATCGCGCCTTCGAGCGCGTAGGTCGTCACCCCTTCGAGCCGGTAGGCGATGGTCGTGAGCAGCCGGTGCTTGGAGCGCACGAGTTCGGTGCCGGTATTGAGCAGCGCAAAGCAGCCCGTCCCGTAGGTGGATTTCATCATCCCCGGCGCAAAGCAGGCCTGGCCGATCGTCGCTGCCTGCTGGTCGCCCGCGACGCCGCGGATCGGGATAGCCGCGCCGAGTATCTCGGCTTCCGTCGTGCCAAAGTCATCCGCGCAGTCCTTGACCTCGGGCAGCATCGCCCGCGGGATGCCGAACATCTTCAGCAGCTCGTCGTCCCAGTCATTGGTCGAGATGTTGTAGAGCAGCGTGCGGCACGCATTGGTCGCGTCGGTGGCGTGCACCTTGCCGCCCGTCAGGCGCCAGATCAGGTACGTGTCGACTGTGCCGAAGGCGAGCTCGCCGCGTTCCGCCCGGCGCCGCGCACCCTTCACCTTGTCGAGCAGCCACTTGATCTTGCTGGCCGAGAAGTAGGGGTCGAGGACAAGGCCGGTCCGCCGGGTGACGAACTTCTCAAGTCCATCGCGCTTCAGCCGTTCGCAGATCGCGGCGCCGCGCCGGTCCTGCCAGACGATCGCGTTGTGGATCGGCGCCCCCGTCTTGCGGTCCCAGATCAGCGTCGTTTCGCGCTGGTTGGTGATCCCGATGGCGGCGATGTCCTTGGCCGTCACCTTGGCCTTGCGCAGCGCCGTCTTGATCGACCACAGCGAGGTCGCCCAGATTTCCTCGGGCACGTGTTCGACCCAGCCCGACTGCGGGAAGTGCTGGGTGAACTCCATCTTGCCCATGCCCGCGATCTGCTGGTTGCCCTCGAAGACGATGGCCCGGCTGGACGTCGTTCCCTGGTCGATGGCTAGGACATAGCCGCTCACTGCATTCCCCCCCGTGCTGCCATGTAGGCCGAAAGCCGCGCCGTTTCCTCGGCACCGACCCTCAGGCCGACCTTGGTGCGGCGCCACAGCACGTCTTTCGCGCTGAGCGCCCATTCCCGATCCATCAGGTAGTCGACTTCCCGCGCCGAAAGCCCGCCGCCGAAATCCTCGCCGAGCTCCGCCGGGCTGGCGGCACCGTCGAGGATCGCCGAGGTCAGCGTACCGTACTGCCGCGCCAGCCGCGCGATCAGCGCGCGGGGGAAGCCGGGGTACTTGGCGTCGAGGTCGAGCATCAGCCGCGCGAACCCCGTTGGCGGGAAATCGCCGCCGGGGAGCTTCGAGCCTTTGGTCCAAGGCTTGCCGCGCACCCCGAGCACCGCCTCGATCCGCTCGAGCGCTTCTTCGGAGAGCCGGCGGAATGTCGTGAGCTTGCCGCCGAAGATGTTGAGCACCGCCCCGTTCGCCGCATCGCCGCCGTCGGTCCGCAGCACGTAGTCGCGCGTCGCCTCCTGCGCAGCGCTGGCACCGTCGTCATAGAGCGGCCGAACGCCGGAATAGGTCCAGACGATCTGGTCGCGGGTGACCGGGTTGCGGAAGTACTCGCTCGCCGAAGCGCAGAGGTAGTCGATCTCCCTGTCGCTGATGGCAACGTCGCGGAGATCGCCTTGGTAGTCCTCGTCGGTCGTGCCGATTAGGGTGAAATCCTGCTGGTAGGGAATGGCAAAGAAGATGCGCCCGTCCTTGTTCTGCAGGAAATAGCAGCGCTCATGGTCGTAGATCTTGGGCACCACGATGTGGCTGCCCTTGACCAGCCGGACATTGTGGGCAGCGTTGTCGCCGAGCGCCTCGACGATGACCTTGTCGACCCAGGGCCCGGCAGCGTTGACGAGCATGCGCGCGGTCACCCGCTCGAGCTCCCCGGTCCGCAGGTTCTCGATCTCCGCTGTCCAGCCCCCCTGTGCGCGCCGGGCGGAAACAACCTTGGTGCGGGTACGGATCGTGGCGCCGCGATCGGCGGCATCCCGTGCGACCAGCGCCACCATGCGGGCATCGTCGACCCAGCAGTCCGAGTATTCGAACGCCGTACGGTAGCCCGGCTTCAGCGGCTTCCCCGCAGGGTCGCGCGAGAGGTCGAGCGTTTCGGTCGGCGGCAGCAGTTTCCGGCCGCCGAGATTGTCGTACATCAGCAGCCCGGTGCGGAGCACGAATGCCGGACGCATCCCCCGGCGGTGCGGCAGCACGAAGCGCAATGGCCAGATGACGTGCGGTGCCATCGCCCACAGCACCTCCCGTTCGGCCAGGGCTTCGTGGACGAGGCGGAACTCGAAATGCTCGAGATAGCGCAGGCCGCCGTGCACCAGCTTCGTGGCCGCCGACGACGTGCCGGAGGCAAGATCGTCCATCTCGCAGAGCATGACCGAATAGCCGCGGCCTGCCGCGTCGCGCGCGATGCCGCAGCCATTGATGCCGCCTCCGATCACGAGGACGTCGAACTGAAAGTCTTGAGGCGCCATGATGTTCTCCGGAGCAACGCCGTAGCGCGCCGGCCCGCGGGGTTCAACCGCGATCCTTGACGTGCTGGTGCGTGAGTGTCACTCCGGCACTGCCTTCCGGGACCGTCGCATGCTCCCCATCATCAACGTGATCCTGCCGGTGTTCGCGCTCCTTGCGACCGGCTACCTCTCGGTTCGGTTGCGTCTCTACCCGCGCAGCGGCGTGCCGGGGCTGGTCGCCTTCGTGAACAACTTCGGCACACCTTGCCTGCTGTTTCAGGCGATGGTCCGCTCGGACTTCGGCACGGTGTTCAATCCCGCGGTGATCCTGCCCTTCTATGCCGGCGCGCTGTTTTCGCTGCTCGTCGGCGCCATCATCGCGGTCAAGGTCTTCGGCCGCACGCCGGGGGAGGGGGTCGCGTCCGGATTTGCGGCGATGTTCACCAACACGGTGCTCATTGGCATTCCCATCCTGAGCCGCGCCTTCGGCGATGATGCACTGCCGGTGGCATTCACCATCATTGCCTTTCACGCGCCGTGCCTCATTACGCTCGGCATGCTTGTGATGGA
>JAEZBF010000328.1 GCA_023427545.1 Pseudomonadota bacterium | reverse complement strand
CCATGAGGTCCTCACGAACTCACCAGTAGCCCTCATGGTGAGCTTGTCGAACCACGAGGGCGTGGCACACCTACACCAGCTTCTTGATCGGCTTGTGCCGCCACACGAACCAGTAGTACGCGGCCTGAAGCACCAGCATCGTGCAAAAGCTCGCGGCATAGGCCGTCCAGATGCCGTTGAGCCCAAGAGCCGTACCGGAGAGATAGAGCGCCAGCGGCGTCTCGACGAGCAGGATCGTACCCAGGCTGAGCAGCATCGGGATCAGCACGTCGCCCGATGAGCGCATGATCCCCGACAGCACGGAGGCAAAGCCGAACATCAGCACGCTCCAGAGCACGATGTGCAGCAGCGTTTCGGTCATTTCGACCACCTCTGGCGAGGTGATGAACAGCGTCACGATCTTCTCGGAGAACACATAGGCCAGCGTGATCAGCGTGCCGGTGATGATGAAGTTCATGACGAACGCCGTCCGGGTGATCCGCCGCAGCTGGTCCGACTGCCCAGCCCCGATCGCCTGCGCGCCGAAGATCGACGCCGCGATCGCGATCGACATCGCCGGGAATTGCACATAGCTCAGCACCTGCCCCACGGCGCCGTAAGCGGCCGTCGCGTTCGAGCCGAAGCGGTTGACGATGCCCACCACCACGATCGCCGCGACCGACGACACGATCATCTGCACGCCGGCCGGAATGCCGAGCCGCAGGATGGTCCGGAGCAGGCCGAAATCCACCTTGAGGTGCTGCAGGAACACCCGGTCCGGCGCGAGCGGGTGCTTGCGCGCCCGCAGGTAGACGAACAGGAAGATCAGCACCACCATGAAGCCGATGATGAAGGCGATCGCCGCGGCGACGACGCCGAGGCGCGGCAGCCCGAACCAGCCCTGGATCAGCGCCGGGGTCACCACAAGTCCGACCAGTGTCGAAAGCACCAGCGCCACCAGCGGCGTGACCGTGTCGCCCACCCCGCGCAGAATCGAAGTGATGATCAGGTAGATGAAGAACCCCGGCATGCCGAGCAGCACGATCCGCCCATAGGCGGTCGACTCCTCGATGATGTTCGCGGGCACGCCGAGCACGCCCATGATCTGCCGGATGAACACCGCCCCGAGCACGCCGACCACCAGCCCGGCCAGGAACGTGGTCGTCATCGTCGTCCCGGCGATCTCCTTGACCTTGAGGTGGTTCTTGGCGCCCCAGGCCTGCCCGATCAGCACTGCCGAGCCTGAGGCCAACCCGATGATGAAGCTCATCAGGAAGAACATGATCGGGAAGAATGCGGAGGCCGCGGCCAGCGCCTCCACCCCCACCAGCTGCCCGATGTAGATGTTGTTGATCGTGCCCGACAGCGACTGCAGGATGTTGCTGAGCATCAGCGGCAGCAGGAACACCAGGAACCGCTGCCAGAGCGGGCGGGTGAAGGCGACCATTGCGGGAGTCCTTGGCTGGCCGCCGCGGCGGGCGCGGGGGCGCCGTCTCTAGACCCGGCTGCATTAAGCGTCAACCAGCCGGGGAGAGCGCGTCTCGCCCCCTCGCCAGCCGTGCTGGCATTGGCTAGCGTCCCGCGCCATGAGCTCGCCCGCCGCCTCGTGGCGCCACCAATTCCTGCTCGGCGCCCGGATGTGCCTGCCCATCTGCATCTCGGTCGCCGCCTACGCCATCGTCTGGGGGGTCCTCGCCCGTCAAGCCGGTCTCTCTGTGGCCGAGACTGCGCTGATGAGCGCGCTGGTCTTTGCCGGCACCGCCCAGTTCGTCGCCCTCACCCTCTGGACTCCCGGCAACCTGCCCGTCGGCGCCCTGGTCCTCGCTGCGCTGATCGTCAACCTCCGCTACCTGCTGATGACCGCCACCCTGCGCCCGCTCTTTGCGCATCGCCCGCTCTGGCAGGGTGCGCTCAGCATGGGGCTGGTGTCCGATGAGAATTGGGCCCTCACCATGGGTGAGATCCGCAAGGGCCGCGGCTCGGCCGCCTTCCTGCTCGGCGGAGGCGCGATGGCATACATCAGCTGGCTCTGCGCAACGCTGACCGGACGCCTGCTCGGCGCCATCATCGACGATCCCACGAAGTACGGCCTCGATTTCGCGTTCACCGCGACGTTCCTCGCCCTGCTGCTCGGGCTCTGGCGCGGCCGCGGCGACCTCATACCCTGGCTGGTGGGCGGCCTCACCGCCCTCATCACCGCACGCCTCGTGCCGGGCAGCTGGTACGTGCTCGCCGGCGGTCTGGTCGGCAGCTTCGCCGGTGCTGTCGGCGCGCGCCGGAAGGTACGACCCGATGCCGCTTGACGCCCTGATTGCGATCATCGGCATGGCCGCGGTCACCGTCGCGGTGAAGGCCGGCGGCCTGCTCATCGCCGCGCGCCTCCCCCGCTCCGGTTTCGTCGCTGCCTGGCTCCGGCACATTCCCGGCGCCGTCCTCGCCGCTCTCGTTGCGCCCGCGATCCTCAGCGGCCGCGTGCCCGAAGCGCTCGCGGCGCTGGCGACCGCTATCGCCTACGCCCTGACCCGCAGCCTGCTGCCCGCAATGGCTGCCGGCGTGCTCGCGGTCTATCTCCTGCGCCTCGTTCCAGGCTTCTGACGCCCGGAACATTCGCCCCGGCGCCGCCGTTCCCCGACCCAGAAGCGGCCACCAGGTGGCCCGGATGCAAAACAGGAGATCGGCCATGCGCGTTATCAGCGGACTGTTCGACACCTACGAGGCCGCCGCCCAGGCAATCCGCGAGCTCAAGGATATGGGTGTCCGCAGCGAGGACATCTCTGTCATCGCCAACAATGCCGAAGGTCACGAGGTGGAAGACATTGATGAGGTTGCCGAGGATGCCGGTGCAGGCGCCGGCATCGGCGCCCTGCTCGGCGGCGCCGGCGGATTGCTCGCCGGCCTTGGCGCCATCGCCATCCCCGGCCTGGGGGCCGTCGTCGCCGGCGGCTGGCTGCTCTCGACCGCGATCGGCGCCGTTGCCGGAGCCGCAGTCGGCGGCGTTGCTGGCGGCGTGGTCGGCGCCCTGACTGAAGCCGGCGTCTCCGAGCACGACGCCCACGTCTATGCCGAGGGCGTCCGTCGCGGCGGCACCCTGGTCACCGCGCGGGTCGAGGACGCCCGGGCTAATGCCGCCGACGCTGTCCTCCACCGCCAGCGGGTCGATCTCGCATCCCGCCGCGCGACCTACCAGCAGGAAGGTTGGGAGCGCTTCGATGAGGATGCGCCGGCCTATTCACCCGAAGAGGTCAGCGCGTACCGCGCGTCCTACATCCCGCCGGTGCTCTAGCCGGCGCCCGGGCCTGAGGCGGGTTCCGCCTCAGACCTTCGACTTCGCCGAGCCGCGCTTCGCCTTGGCCGGAGCAGCTTCAGTCGCCTTGGCCGCGGTTGCCGTCTTGGCAGCCGGCGCCTTCGTTGCAGCCGCCGCTGCCGGCTTCGCCGCGCCGGCCTTGGTCTCTGCGGCCTTGGCCGGCTTGGACGTAGCGGCCTTCAGCTCTGCGGCCTTGGGCGCAGCGTCCTTGGCTGCGGCCGCCTTGGGCGCTGCCGTCTTGGATGCTGGCTTCCGCGTGCTCTTTGGCGCGGCCGAGCCGTTCTGGCCGTTCGCGGCGGACTTGGCGCCGGTCGTGCCTGCTGAATTCTCGAGCTCGGCGGCCGCACGGGCCCAGTGCTCGTCGTGCTTGCCGTGAGGCTTACCTTCTTGAACCCAGATCTCGTATGCGCGCGCTTCTATTTTATCGCGGGAAGTACCTGCAGGCATGGGATGCTCCTTGCTGACGAATGATTTCTGGTAACACGCAACTCGCCCCCGTCCTACGCAAAGCAACATGTCGAAAAGACATGGGTGCCTTGCACTATTCTGGTTCGTTTCTTCGGCAAGTGGTGCGGGCGGCCGGGATCGAACCGGCACTCTGTCACCAGAACTGGATTTTGAGTCCAGCGCGTCTACCAGTTCCGCCACGCCCGCGGCCGGCGGCGCGACCTCAACATCGCCGCTCTCCGAACCTTCGCCGGCCATAAGCCATGGCAGCCAGCGCGTCAATCAAACGGCGTAGGCTATGATCGCTATTGTTGTTTTGGCAGCATCGAGCAGCCAAAAGACTATCATTCGCGGAGAGGGGGAGTTGATGGCTGGCACGATCAGGATCGGAATTGCGGGCTGGGTGTTCGAGCCCTGGCGGGGCGAGTTCTACCCCAAGGGCCTCGTCCAGAAGGAGGAGCTGCGCTACGCCAGCACCGCCCTCGGCGCAATCGAGATCAACGCAACCTTCCGCACCAACCAGGCGCCCAAGAGCTTTCTCAAGTGGAAGGCCGAGTCCGCCGCCGACTTCGTCTTCTCCGTCAAGGGCCCGCAGTTCATCACGCATATCCGCCGCCTCAAGGACGTGGAGGCGCCCCTCGCCAACTTCTTCGCCTCGGGCGTGCTCGCGCTGGGCGAAAAGCTCGGCCCGATAGTCTGGCAGCTCCCGCCGACACTCGCCTATGAACCCGATCGCATGGAGGGTTTCTTCGCGCAGCTTCCCCGCACCCCCGAGGCCGCAGCCGCGCTCGGCACCCGCCACGACGACAAGCTCAAGGGTGAACCCTATCTCGGCACGGACGGCGTCCCCCCGATCCGCCACGCGATCGAGGTGCGGCACAAGAGCTTCGCCGTCCCCGAATTCCTCGCTCAGCTCAAGAGTCACAACGTCGCCCTGGTCACCGCCGACACCGCCGAGTGGCCCTACCTCGACCCAACCGCCGACTTCGCCTATGGCCGCTTGCAGGGCGCGCCCGGTAAGGACAGCTATGCCGAAGCCGATCTCGACCTCTGGGCCGAACGCGCCCGCCGCCTTCGCGACGGCCTGCCCCTGAATGAGGGCCCCCACATCGGTCCATCCGCCGAGAGTCCCGGCGCGCGCGACGTCTTCCTGTTCTTCGTCTCGACCGACAAGGTCCACGCCCCGCGCAACGCTATGGCCCTCATGCAGCGGCTCGGCATCGCCCGGACACCGACTGAACGCCCGGCTTGGTGACCTCTCGCGCAATTGACACCCGCGCGCCGCCCTCCAATAAGAGGCGGCAACCCAACCGACGGTGACCATGCTCCGCCGCCTCTACGACTGGATGATGTCGCTCGCCGCCGGCCGGCATGCCCCCACGGCCCTTGCGGCGGTGAGCTTTGCCGAAAGCTCATTCTTCCCGATCCCGCCCGACGTCATGCTCATCCCCATGATCCTGGCGCGGCGCAGCAAGGCGTTCATCTACGCTAGTCTTGCGACGGTGAGCTCGGTTCTAGGCGGGCTTTTCGGGTACGCGATCGGCTACCTGCTGTTCGAGGCGGTAGGCGTCCCGATCCTCAACTTCTACGGCAAGGCCGACGAGTTCGCCGGCTTCACCCAGCTCTTTGCCGATTACGGCGTCTGGATCCTCATCATCAAGGGCATGACGCCCATCCCCTACAAGCTGATGACGATCGCGGCCGGCGTCGCCCACATGGACGTCCTCGCCTTCGTCCTCGCCTCGATCGTCGCCCGCGCATTGCGCTTCTTCATCGTCGCCGCCCTCCTCTACTTCTTCGGCGAGCCGATCCGCGTGTTCATCGAAAAACGCCTCACGCTCGTCACCAGCGCGTTCGTCGTCCTGCTGGTCGGCGGCTTCGTCGCAGCGCGCTATATCATTTAGCGCCATGGCAAATCCGCTCATTTCAGCGCTCGACAAGAAGGCCGCCCTTGCCGCGTTCATCCTCGGCCTGGTGGCGATCCTCGGCGCCTGGGGCAGCCAGCTCTTTGCCGGCCTGGTCCCTTGCGAGCTCTGCCTCGCCCAGCGGCAGTCCTACTACTGGGGTCTCCCCATCCTCCTGATCGTGCTGCTGATCTGGAACCGCCTGCCTCTGGCCGTTTGGTACATTGCTATGGCGATCACCGCGGCGATCTTCGCCTGGGGCGTCTACATGGGCGTTTATCACGCCGGCGTGGAATGGGGCTTCTGGCCCGGGCCGCCCGCCTGCACCGGCGTCGGCGGCGGCATCACCAGCCTCGGCGGCGGCCTCGACCTCAATGCCGACCGCATCGTGCCCTGCGACGCCGTCCAGTTTCGTTTCCTCGGCATCTCCCTCGCCGGCTACAACGCTCTTGTCTCCCTCGCTATCGTCGCCCTGCTCCTCATCGCCATCTGGTGGCAAGCAGTGAAGGTGAAGCGGAGCTAGCCTTGGGTCGGGTCGTCGAAGAGCCTGCGTAGGTCTCTTGCGCCATGGCTGATCCGAGTGACGTGCACAGTGTCGTGCTCGACCATGTAGAAAATCAGGTAGTTGCCCACGACGCGCCGGCGCAATGCCTTCTCCGGATGTTCCGACCATAACGGGGAGGCGTGGGGACGGGACAGCAGGTCCTCACACCTGTCACGTAAGCGCCTGACCAGCAGAAATGCCGCGTTCGGGCTATCCTGCGCGACGTAGTCGGCGATTTGCTCCAGATCGGCCTCGGCGCGATGGCTAAACTTTAGCCGCACGACGTTCCTCTTCGACCTGTCGCTTCTCAGCGTCGATCATCGCGGCATACTTGCGTTCAAGGCGAGCGAAAACCTCCTCAGCCGGAACTGTGCGACCAGCCTCGATATCTGCAAGGCCCTCATCCAGAGCAGCTTCGAGACTTGCCAGCGCAGCCTCGCGCTCCTGCACCAGCCGCACACCCTCGCGCAGCACCTCGCTCTTGGAGTTGTACCGCCCGTTGGCAACGAGGTCGTTGACAACCGCCTCGAGCTTCTCGCCCAGATCAGCGCTGATCGCCATCGCCTTCACCTCCGCAACTAAGCAGCCAATAATAGTTATTGGCAAGCCACGGTGCAACAGGCTACGGCTCGAGCTCGATGTCCCAGTAGAGGTAGTCGAGCCAGCTCTCGTGCAGGTGGTTGGGCGGAAACGCGCGGCCGTTGTTGTGCAGGTCGTGCACCGTCGGCTGATAGGGAGACTGCAGCGGCCACATCTTGATCTCGCGCGGCAGCCGGTTAGCCTTGCGCAGGTTGCACGGCGCGCAGGCAGCGACCACGTTGTCCCACGTCGTGCGCCCGCCCTTGCTCCGCGGGATCACGTGGTCGAACGTGAGATCGTCCTTGCCGCCGCAATACTGACACTGGAATCGGTCGCGCAGGAACACGTTGAACCGAGTGAATGCCGGATGCCGCGCCGGTCGCACGTAGTCCTTGAGCGAGACCACGCTGGGCAGGAACATCTCGAAGCTCGGGCTCTTGATGATCCGGTCGTAGCTTGAAACGATCTGCACGCGATCGAGGAACACCGCCTTGATTGCGTCCTGCCAGCTCCACAGCGACAGCGGGTAATAGCTGAGCGGCCGGTAGTCGGCGTTCAGCACCAGCGCGGGACACGACTCGGGGGAGACGTGGACGGTCACGATCGACTCTAGAGGCCGGAATCGCAGGAGAAGTTCATGGCAAGCGATAGTCTATGCCTGTTGTGACGCTGCTGTGAAGCCCGGTTCGTTAACGATTGGCAGCCCTTAAGCGGGCAGCACGCGGCGCACGAATACCGTCGCCGCGTCCAGTCCATCGTTGGAAATACTGTGGCCAATTCCGGGGGAAACGTGGTGCGTCACGTCGAACCCTCGTGCCTTCAGCTCGGTCTCCGCACGCGCGCTCTCGGCCGCTTCTACCACCGTATCGAACTCCCCGTGCACCAGCAGCACCGGTGGCCGCGCGGTGGGGAGGGGCTCGGGCAGGTCGAGGGCCCCCGAAAAGGCGACGATTCCAGCCAGCGGCTCTTCCAGCGACAGACCGACATGCAGCGCCATCATCGCGCCCTGACTGAAACCACCGAGTACCGTTGCGGCCGGAGTCAGCTCGGTCCGCGACCAGAGGTCGGCGAGGAACTCCAACACCACCGGAGCAGCGCGCCTGCCGTTTTCGACCCGGCTCGTCCGATCTTCGAGGTCGAGGGCAAACCACTGGTACCCAAATGGATTGCCCGGGCACGGCTCGGGCCCGTTCGGCGCGAGAAACAAAGTGTGCGGGAAACTTGCCGCCCAGTATTGCCCAAGCCCGATCAGGTCGGCTCCGTCCGAACCATAGCCGTGCAGCAGCACCACTGCCGATTTCGGCGCACCGCCCGCCTGCGGCGGCAGCATCGGTCCGGAAAGCTTGGCCGTCACAGGATCACTCCTTCCCTGTCGCGCAAGACTGCGAAGTACCGCCAGAACAGCAGCGCCGCTGTCCCCCGGTGGGGGCTCCAGGTCGCCGCCATTTCAACGAGTTCGGGCTCGGTGGGCACCGAGGCCAATCCCAGTCCATGCCCGACGGCCTTGCGTAACGCGAGGTCGCCGGCCGGGAAGATATCCGCGTGGCCAGAGGAGAACAGCAGATAAAGCTCGGCCGTCCAGCGCCCGATCCCCTTGACGCGCGTCAGCGCTGCGATCGCCTCTTCGGCCGGCAGCAGCGCGATTGCCGCGAAATTCACCTCGCCCGCGATCACCGCCTCCGCGAGGGCCCGCAGCGTCCGGTACTTGCCCGCGGAGAACCCCGAGCCGCGCACCGCCGCCTCTTCTAGGCGTAAATAGCTCTCCGGCTCCAGCGCACCCGGCAGGTGTGAGCACCGCGACCAGATCGCCCGCGCGCTGGCGACGGAAAGCTGCTGCCCGCAAACGATCTGCGCCAATCCCGCGAACCCCGGGGGCACGATCCGCAAGTCGAACGTTCCGGCACGCTCTGCCACCGCAACGAGCCTGGGGTCGAGCGCGAGGAGGGCGGCCAGGTGGGTTGCGAGTTTTTCGGCGGAGTTCAGCTTTTCGTTCAACATGGTAGAGCAGTGGCCGTAAGGAGCCGCGCGTGCCTGAGCAACCCGTATTCCGCTTCGCCCCAAGTCCTAATGGCCGGCTGCACATGGGCCATGCCTACTCTGCGCTGTTCACGAGCGCGGCGGCGCAGCGGGCCGGCGGACGCTTCCTGCTGCGCATCGAGGACATCGATCCCGAGCGCAGCCGCCCCGAATTCGAACAGGCGATCTACGAGGACCTCCACTGGCTGGGGCTCGAATGGGAAGAGCCGGTCCTGCGCCAGTCGGACTGCATCCCGGACTACATCGCCGCCGGGGAACGGCTCAATGCCCTCGAGGTGCTCTACCCCTGCTTCTGCTCGCGCAGCCAGGTCTGGGCCGATGCTGCCGGCACCGATCCCGATGGTGCGCCGATCTACGCCGGCACCTGCCGCCATCTCTCCGCCGACGAGGTCGAGGCCCGCCGCGTCGCCGGCGAGCGGCCGCAGATGCGTCTCGACCATCGCCGCGTCATCGCGCTCGCCGGCGTGGTGACTTTCACCACCGCCCAGCCGATGCCGGAGGACCGCCCGCACATCCGCTACGCCAATCTCGAGCGCTGGGGCGACGTCGTTATCCAGCGCAAGGACACCCCGACGAGCTATCATCTCAGCGTCGTGGTCGACGACGCGGCGCAGGGCGTCACCAACGTCACCCGCGGGCGCGACATGGAAGCGGCGACCGATATCCACGCCCACCTCCAGATGCTGCTGGCGCTGAGCGGGCCGACTTACACCTTCCACCGCCTCGTCGTCGACCATGCCGGTCACAAGCTCTCCAAGTCCCGCGGCTCTCCCTCGCTGCGCGATCTCCGCGAGGCCGGCTGGACCGCCGACGCAATCCGCGAACACTTCGGCTTCGCCAGTTAAGAGCTCAGCGCAATGCTCGGCCACGTCTCGTTCGGCACCAGCGACAAGGATCGGACCGCCGCCTTCTACGACCGAGGTTATGGCGTTGCTCGGCTATGTCCGCGTTTGGTATGCGAACTACGGCGTCGGCTACGGCCCTCCCGGCGGCGGCGATCCCCTCGCCTTCTTCGTCTAAGACAACCCGGTGCCCCCGCCCGGCGCCGGCTTTCATGTCGCCTTCGTCGCCCCCGACCGCGCCACCGTAGATGCCTTCCACCGCCTCGCACTCGCCAAAGGTGCAACCGACGCTGGCGCCCCCGGCTTGCGCAAGCAGTACACCCCAAATTACTACGCGGCTTTCGTCATCGACCCGGAGGGCCGCAAGCTTGAGTTCTACATCGACCAGCCCACTTGAGCGTCATTCATCGGGACAGTTCTCCAGCCGGCGGATTCGTGCGATCTATGGCGCCCTGGCGGCGGCGCCACTCGACGATTTCCGCCGCTCAAACGTTGAGCCGCTTGATACCGAGCGCAAAAGGCACCTTCCATGCAGACCCTCCTCAACATCGCCATCGCCATTGCCTGCGTAGCGGTCGTCGTGGTGCTGTTCCTGGGTCTGTGGAACATGATCCGCCGTGGCGACGGCAACACCAGCCAGAAGCTGATGCGCCTGCGCGTCATCGCCCAGGCCATCGCCATCATCCTCCTGATGGGGGCGCTGTTCTTCTTCGGCGGCAACCGGAGCTAGGCCATGGTCAAGATCAACAAGATCTACACCCGCACCGGCGACGATGGCACCACGGGCCTCGTCCGCGGTCCGCGGCGCATGAAGTACGACCTGCGGATCAGCGCCTGCGGCACCGTCGATGAGGCGAACGCGACGATCGGCGTGGCGCGGCTCCACACCACCTCGATGCCCAAGATCGACGCCCTGCTCGCGCGCGTGCAGAACGATCTCTTCGACGTCGGCTCCGATCTTGCGACCCCCGGCGCCGATGCGCCCGGCGTCGCGCCCTCGCTGCGCATCACCACAGCACAGGCCGAGTGGGCCGAACGCATGATCGATGCCTTCAATGCCGACCTGCAGCCGCTCACGAGCTTCGTCCTGCCGGGCGGCTCACCGCTCGCCGCCAGCCTGCACGTCGCCCGCACCGTCGTGCGCCGCGCCGAGCGCCTCGCGGTCGAGCTCCTGAGCAAGGAGCCCGATGTCAACGTCGAGCTGATCAAGTACCTCAACCGGCTCTCGGACCTGCTGTTCGTGCTCGCCCGCGTCGCCAATGCCAATGGCCGGACCGACGTGCTCTGGGTGCCCGGCCAATATGGCGGCGAATCGCGCCGGCTGGGCGGCGGCTGATCGCAGCCGAGAGGGGGCAGCGCCGCGATGTTCCTGCCGCTGCACGACCGGAACCCCATTCGGCACGTCAAATTCCCGTTCGTCACCTACGGGCTGATCGCTCTCAACGTCATCGTCTTCCTTCTCCAGCAGAGCCTGCCAGGCCGCAACCACGAGGGCATCGTCGTCGCCTTCGGCCTGATCCCCGCAGTCCTGACCACCGGGATCGAGGCCCCCCTGCCCGGCTTCCCCGAGCCGCTCGCGCTGATTACCTACGCCTTCCTGCACGCCGACTGGCTGCACCTGCTCTCCAACATGCTGTTCCTCTGGATCTTCGGAGACAACATCGAGGACGCCCTGGGACACCTTAAGTTCCTGCTGTTCTATCTCTGCTGTGCGGTGCTCGCGGGCCTCGCCCACGTTGCATTCAACGCCGGTTCGTTAGGCCCGCTGGTCGGCGCGTCCGGCGCGGTGGCTGGCGTCATGGGCGCCTACATCCTGCTCTATCCGCACGCCCGCGTTTACGTGCTCTTTCGGATCGTCATCCCCATTCCCCTGCCGCTCCCGGCGATGTGGATGCTCGGCGTCTGGATCGCGATGCAGCTCTTCTATGCCGTGGCCGCGGCCGATGAGCCCATCGCCTGGTGGGCGCACATCGGCGGCATGGTGTCCGGCGTCATCCTCGCCATTCCCCTCCGCCGCCGGGAAGTTCCGCTCTGGGGCGGCCGCTAGACCCCCGAAAATAATCGGGCAGTTGACTCCTCATCACCGCTCCCGCTTACTTGCGAGCGGGGAGTATCCAACATCGTTATCCTTTGCAGATCGAACTCCACGTCAATGCGGGGGAATAATCGTGACGAGTTCATCTCCAACCTGGCTCGATCGCGTTCGCAACGGCGAACCGTTCGAGATGCTCGACTGGGATTTCCTTGAGGCCGTTTTTGCGGCCCAGGCCAAGCTGACGGCCTACAACGGCACGCCGCTCGCTGAATTCGAAAAGCGGGACCGGATGCTGCACGACCTGTTCGTCCGAGTCGGCGACAAGGCGATCGTCCAGAGTCCGCTGCACCTCGACGTCGGCTTCAACATCGAGATCGGCGACCGCTCCTTCATCAACTCGAACTGCACGCTGCTCGACACGTACCCGATCCGGATCGGCAAGGACGTCCTCATCGGACCGAACTGCGCCCTCTACCCGGCGGGCCACCCGGTGAAAGCTGCGGATCGAACCTTCGTTAACGCCGCCTGTGAGCACCGGAGCATCACCAGCGGCGCGCCGGTCGTCATCGAGGACAACGTATGGATCGGCGGCAGCGTGGTGATCGTCGAGGGCGTCACCATCGGCGCCCGCTCGATGATCGGCGCGGGCAGCGTCGTCACGAAGTCCATTCCGCCCGATGTCCTTGCTGCCGGAAACCCCTGCCGCTTCATCAGGCGGCTGGACTGAACGCCTCGACCTCGTCGCGCGTCGGGCAGCCCAGCCGTCCGCCGAACCGCGTGCACTTGATCGCCGCCGCCACCGAAGCGAACTGCAACGTCCTTTCGACGTCCCAGCCCTTGACCAGGCCCACCGCGAACCCAGCGTGGAACACATCGCCCGCCGCCAGCGTGTCGATTGCTTCGACCCGCCTTGCCGGCACCTGCCGCAACGCGATGCTCGTCCGGTCGAACCAGAAGCCGCCCTCCCGGCCCGCCGTGACGACGATCAATCCGCTGTGTCGCCCCGCAAGCGCTGCCGCCGCCCGCCGCGGATCGGCGCTCCCGCCCAGCAGTGCGGCGCCGCCTTCCGACGCAATCACGTGCGAGGCCAGCGGAAAAAGCCTCTCCAGCACTTCTGCTGGCGCGACGTCCGCATCAAGTATGCCCGGAATGCCCTGCTCACGCGCCGCCCGCAGCGCCATCTCAGCCGCCGCCGGCCAGCGCACGTCGACCATCACCGCCACGAACCGGCTCATCTCCGGCACCTCCGCCGGGCTCGAGCGCAGCGCCTCGTCGTACTGCGGCACGATGATCGTGTGCCCATCGCGATCCATCAGGATCGTCGAGAAACCCGAGCGCGCGCCGGCCACCACCCGCACGCTGCTGCAGTCCACCCCTGCCGCCGAAATTTGAGCCTGCAGCTTTTCGCCATTGGCGTCGTCGCCGCGCGAGGCCCAGAGCGCCGCCGCTCCGCCCAGCCGCACGATGCTCGCCGCCTGCGCCGCGGCCATTCCTTCTGCGACCTCGACCGCTTCGAGCGGCAGCACCTTACCCGCCCCCCGCGGCAGCGCGTCGAGCCGGAATATCGTATCGAGCGTCAGCGCCCCGACGCAGAGGATCGGCTTACCCATGCGCCTCCCCGGGCGGTCAGACGCCCAGCAGCGCCTTGATGACGTTCTCGCCGTCGGGCGAATCCCATTTGGCCGGCCCCTGCAGCGCCGCGAGCTCGCACCCGTTTGCGTCGAGCAGCAGGGTGGCCGGCAGGCCCAGCGTCACCCCCGCGGTCTTCAGCTTGTCGAACGCCGCCATGGTGTTGTCGGCATAGAGCGGCAGGTGCGCCCACTTGCCCTCGTCGAGGAACGCCCGCGCCTTGCGCAGCCCCTCCTCACCGACGTCAAGGTTGACCGGCAGCACAATGAAATCGTCGCTGTTGAACTTGCCCGCGAGCGTATCGAGCGCCGGCATCTCCTCGCGGCACGGCACGCACCAGCTCGCCCAGAAGTTGACCAGCAGCTTCTTGCCCTTGAACGAGGCGATGGTGAGCGGCTTGCCCTCGGCATCGGTGAAGGCCATGTCGCGGTAGCCGCGCCCCTGGCCGGTGCCGTTCATGGCCGCGAGCTCGCCCACCGCCGCCGCATCGATCGCCTTGGCCGCCGCGGGCTGCGCGGGGCACTCGCTCGCGCCGGGCTGGCCGGCGTTGAAAAGATAAAGGCTTACCGCTAGAGCTAGCCCCGCGCCCAGAAGGGCCACGGCGAGCAGTCCGGTTGGCTTCGGCTTCGAAGGCCGGTTCGGCGCGCTGTCCTGCATCGAAACTCCCGAGGACGCGATGAGCAATCGCATGTGGGGCGGGCGGTTTTCCTCCGGCCCCGACGCCGCGATGGAAGAGATCAATGCTTCCATCGGCTTCGATCACCGGCTCTACCGGCAGGACATTGCCGGGTCAATCGCCCATGCCCGCATGCTGGCGGCGACCGGCATCCTCACCGCGGCCGATGCCGATGCGATCGTCGCCGGTCTAGCCGGCGTGCAGACCGAGATCGAGGCGGGCAAGTTCAACTTTTCGCGTGCCCTCGAGGACATTCACATGAATGTCGAGAGCCGCCTCAAGGAAATGATCGGCGACCCCGCCGGGCGCCTCCATACCGCCCGCTCGCGCAACGACCAGGTCGCGACCGATTTCCGCCTCTACGTCCGCGACGCCGTCGATGCCCTGCACGCGCAGATCAAGGCGCTTCAGCTCGCCCTCGTCGCCCGCGCCGAGGACGAGGCAGAGACCATCATGCCCGGCTTCACGCACCTCCAGAGCGCCCAGCCGGTCACCTTCGGCCACCACCTGCTCGCCTATGTGGAGATGCTCGGCCGCGACAGCTCGCGCCTCGAGGACGCCCGCCGCCGCTTAAACGAGAGCCCGCTCGGCGCCGCCGCACTCGCCGGCACCAGCTTCCCGATCGACCGGCACATGACCGCCGAGGCGCTCGGCTTCGACCGCCCGATGGCGAATTCGCTCGACGCCGTCGCCGACCGCGACTTCATCCTCGAGACCCTCGCCGCCGCCAGCATATGCGCGGTCCACCTCTCGCGCTTTGCAGAGGAGCTGGTGATCTGGAGCTCGGCCCAGTTCGGCTTCGTGCGCCTGTCCGACAAGTTCTCGACCGGCTCCTCGATCATGCCGCAGAAGCGCAACCCCGACGCCGCCGAGCTTGTGCGCGCCAAGGTGGGCCGCATCTTCGGCGCCCTCACCTCGCTGACGCTGGTGATGAAGGGCCTGCCGCTGACCTATTCCAAGGACATGCAGGAGGATAAGGAAGTCGCCTTCGACGCCCTCGACGCCCTCTCGCTCTCGCTCGCCGCGATGACCGGGATGGTCGGTGACCTCACCGTCGATCGCGAACGCATGCGCGCTGCCGCCGGCGCCGGCTTTTCCACCGCGACCGATCTCGCCGACTGGCTCGTGCGCATGGCCAACGTGCCTTTCCGCGAGGCCCATCACATCACCGGCCGGCTTGTTGCGCGTGCCGAGGAGAAGGGCTGCGGCCTCGAGGGGCTCACCATCGAGGACTTCAAGGCCGTCGACGAGCGGATCGACAGCCGCGTCCACAAGGTGCTCGGCGTCGAGAACTCGGTGAAGTCGCGCACCAGCTATGGCGGCACCGCGCCCTCGAACGTCCTCGCCGAGGCGGCGCGCTGGAAGGAGCTGCTGACCGGCGAGAAGGTCGAGCCGCGCAAGCTCAAATCGGGTGGCCACGGCCACGGGGACGGCGGTATCGAATAGCGGAGACACGGGAGTCGGGGAAGGTTCGGGGCAGATGGCAAAGTCGCGTCAGATGCGCCTCACCGAGAACCATGTCCGGCTGGTTCACCGCGACGTGCCAGACGAGCCCCCGCCGGACTGGGCGACCAAGGCGACGGACGAGGACCACGAGCGCACCATCCGCGAGCTGCTCGCGGCCAATCCCGATGCCGGCGAGATATTCTTTTTCGCCTACGGCTCGCTGATCTGGAAGCCGGCCTGCGCGTTCGATGAAATCCACACCGCCATCGTCCGAGGCTGGCACCGGTCCTTTTGCCTGGGCTGGAACAACCGCTTCCGCGGCAGCGACGAGCACCCGGGCCTCATGCTCGCACTCGATCGCGGCGGCGCCTGCAAGGGCGCGCTCTACCGGCTGCCGCCCGCCGAGGTCGAACCCAATCTCAAGAAGCTCCTCGAGCGTGAAATGGGCTGGAAGCCCTCGCCCTTCCCGCCCCGCTGGGTCAACGCCACGACCAGCGACGGCCGCATCATCCGGGCCCTCACCTTCTGCATCAACCGCAAGTCCGGCCGCTACGTCTCCGGCCTCAGCGAACCACAACTCGCCGAAGTTCTTGCCAAAGCGGTGGGCTCACGTGGCTCGATGGCCGAGTACCTTTTCGCGACCGTTGCCCACCTCGAGCAGCTCGGCATTCACGACCCGCATCTCTGGCGCCTTCAGGAGCTCGTTGCGGACCGTATCGAGGCGGCTTATCCTGGCCGGGGCTGATTGGGAGTAAGTCGACATGGCGCGATCCCGGCAGATGCGGCTGACCGAACGTCACGTCGCCCAGCTCAAGCGTGACATCCCCGATCCCGGCGCGCAGCTCCTCCCGGGCTTCCGCCCCGCGACCGATGCAGATTACGACCAGAACGTTGCGGACATGCTTCGGGAAGCTGGCGGCGGCCCGTTCTGGATCTTCGGCATCAGCTCGCTGATCTGGAAACCCGAGACCGCCTTCGTCGAGCGGCGGATCGGCGTCGCCCGCGGCTGGCACCGGCGCTTCTGCCTCGGCTGGGACTACCGCTTCCGCGGCAACCGCGAGGCGCCCGGCCTGATGATGGCGCTCGATCGCGGCGGCAGCTGCAAGGGCATGCTCTACCGCCTTCCCGACGACGGCCTCGAAGCCGAGCTCCACAAGCTCATCCGTCGCGAAATGAGCATGGTGCCAACTGCCTTCCCCTGGCGCTTCATCGACGTCGCAACGGATGAGGGGATCGTCCGCGCCATGACCTTTCCGGTCGATCGCAAGAGTGGCCGCTACGTCGCTGGGCTCTCCGACGAGGAGCTCGCCGACGTCCTCGCCAAGGCCTGCGGCTACCGCGGGTCCATGGCCGAATACATTTTCAACACGGTCACCATGCTGGAGCAGCTCGGCATCCACGACCGCAACCTCTGGCGCATGCAAGAGCTCGTCGCCGCCCGCATCGACGCCAGCCATCCTCCGCACTCAGTCGGCCTCCGCACCGCGCAGCTCGAGGACGTGGCCCAATAGCGAGTAAGGGGCGGCCCGAAAGTCCGGCGCCCTCCAGTCACGCCCTCTCCCCTCGGCGTGAGATCTTGGCCGAAGGCCGGATGAGAGATTCGGCACGCCTCGCGCTTCCGTTCCAATCGCGGTTGCCGTAGATCATCGGGCCCATTCCGGGGAGTTCTCGCGTGGTCCACCACTTCCAGTATGTCGACGGCCAGATGCAGGCCGAGGATATTCCGCTGCGCGAGCTCGCGGCCAAGGTTGGCACGCCGTTCTATTGCTACTCCTCGGCCACCCTGCGCCGGCACATGCGCGTCATGCGCGAGGCGTTCGCCGGCATGGAGACGCTGCTCGCCTATGCCATGAAGGCAAACTCCAACCAGGCGGTGCTCAAGCTCCTCGCCGCCGAAGGCGCCGGCGCCGATGTCGTCTCCGGCGGCGAGCTCGAACGCGCCCTCGCTGCCGGGATTCCGCCTGAACGCATCGTCTTTTCGGGCGTAGCCAAGACCCGCGCCGAAATGCGCCGCGGCCTCGAGGTCGGCATCCACTGCTTCAACGTCGAGAGCGAGCCCGAGCTCGACCGGCTGAACGAGGTCGCGACCGCCATGGTCGCCGTCGCGCCGGTCTCGGTCCGTATCAACCCCAACGTCGATGCGCTGACCCACGAGAAGATTTCGACCGGCAAGGCCGAGAACAAGTTCGGCATCCCCTTCGAGCACGCTCATGAGGTCTACGCCCGGATCTCCAACCTCCCCGGCGTACGCGCCGTCGGCGTCGACATGCACATCGGCAGCCAGATCACCGAGCTTGGCCCCTTCTCGAACGCCTTCGCCCTCATGGCGCAGCTGGTCAAGGACCTGCGCGCCGCCGGCCATGACCTCCATCACGTCGACGTCGGCGGTGGCCTCGGGATCCCCTATCACCGCGACAACACGCCTCCGCCCGATCCCGCCGCATACGCCCGCATCGTGCGCGAGCGCGTTGAGGCGCTCGGCTGCAACCTCATCATCGAGCCGGGCCGGCTGATCGTCGGCAACGCCGGCATTCTCGTCACCCGCGTCGAATACGTGAAGACCTCGTCCGAGCGCACCTTCGTCATCGTCGATGCGGCGATGAACGATCTGATCCGCCCCCCCCTCTACGAAGCGCACCACGACATCCTCCCCGTTGCCGCCAGCGGCGCCAAATGGATTACCGCCGACGTCGTCGGCCCGGTCTGCGAGACCGGCGACTACCTAGCCCGCAACCGCGCCATCCCCGCCGTGGCCGAAGGCGACCTCCTCGCCGTCATGACCGCCGGCGCCTATGGCGCGGTCATGGCCTCGACCTACAACTCGCGCTTGCTGGTTCCCGAAGTGCTGGTCGACGGCAGCCGCTGGCACGTCGTCCGCCCTCGCCCCACGATCGAGGACCTCCTCGCCCTCGACAGCGTCCCCGACTGGCTGTGACCCCTCGAGGAGACACCATGACCGAAGCCGAAGCGGTTCGCCACGGTGGCTGCACCTGCGGCGCCGTCCGCTACGAAGTCCGCGGCGCACCGTACAAGGTTGGCCTCTGCCACTGCGCCGACTGCCGTAAGGAGACCGGCACGGACTATCTTCACTATGCCGATTGGCTGGCGGGCACGTTCAGCTACACCGGCCAGGTCGCGACCTACCGCGGCCGCAGCTTCTGCCCGCGCTGCGGCACCCGCCTGTTCCACCTGCAGGACGATGGCGGCGCCGAAATCTGCGTCGGCTCGCTCGACGATGCCCCCGCAGACCTCAAGCCCACCCACGAGGGCTGGATCATCCGCCGCGAGCACTGGCTGCCGCCGATCGTCGGCGCCTTTCAGGCCGCCAAGGACCCGCCGCGCTCAGCCTGACGCGCGCGCCAGCGACACCATCTCCGGCGGCCGTCCCGCCAGCGCATCATCGATCTTCTGGGTCAGGCCCGCGAGCGAGAACGGCTTGGGGATGACATCGTAGACCAGCGCATCGAGGCCGTGCGCGCGCTCCCGCTGGTCGGCAAACCCGGTCATCAGCACGATGATGACCTTCGGATAGGTGGCACCGACCTGCAGCGCGAGCGCGATCCCGTCCATCACCGGCATCTTGATGTCCGAGAGCAGCAGATCGAACGCGCCGGCTGCCGACTCCATCGCCTCCGCAGCCAGCCCGCCGTCCTCGGCCTCCACCACCTCGTGTCCGCTGAGCTGCAGCGCCCGCGCCACGAACATCCGCACATTGTCGTCGTCTTCAGCCAGCAGGATGCGTGCCATCAGTGCCCTTCAACCTTCGTATTTCCCTGCGGCGCCACCGCCTGCGGGCGCGCCGATCCAAAGCTGAGCCGCACCCGTGCGGCATCCGGTGGCGGTTGGGTCAGCCGCGTTTCGAAATCGATCCCCTCGCCCGCCCTGAGCTCGTGCGCTCGCGGCGTCACGCTCCATTCGTACACCGCACCGCCATTCTCCGTCAGCAGCGTGACGACCACTGGCGGCACCGGCACCTCTTCCTCCGACACCGAACTTATGCGCCCCGAAACGATCAGCACGGGCGACCCCTCGCTGAGCATCTCGAGCGTCTTGACCCCTGTGAACTCCAGGCCAACCACGTTCACCGGCAACCCGATCGCCGCATACACGCCGGCCATGTCCGGCATCTGCCTGACAATTGACTGGCGCCAGAGGATGCCGCCGCCGACCAGCACCATCAGCGCGGTCAGCGCCGCAATCCGCACCGTGTGCCGGAACCGGCCCATGGGCAGTTTCCGGCGAATCGTCGCCTGCCGTTTGGAGAACGCCTGCAGCTGCTTGCGCATCGCCGCCGGATCGGGGCCCCTGTCGCGTTTGGGCCGCGGCGCGATCGCCCGCTTGATCTCCTCGACGGAGGCCTCGCTCAGTCCCTCCGGCGGTGCGTCTTCGAGCGCCTGCGCCTCGGCCGCGAACGCGGCGTCCAGGCGCTCTTCCATGGCGTCATCGAACAACTCATCGCCCGGCTCGCCGGTCTGTGCCGACGGGAGGGGCGCCGGCACCGCCGCCGCGCGCCAAGACTCGGCGCAGTTCGCGCATTTGACCAGCCTGCCTTCGCCCACGACCTCGCGCGGCAACCGGTATCGCGTCCGGCAGTGCGGACACAGAATGATCACGCTCGATGTCGAGGGGGCGGCCATTCCCGGACCCTAGCCGCCCGATGTTAAGACTCCTCAAACCCGCCTCGATTCGCGGGTGAGCTCTACCTCCTGTTCGCGCCTCGAAAGTCCCATGGAATGCGCGGCTCCCGCCTGCTGTTATGATGCCGCGCATGCCTGATTCGAAAAGCCCAGTGATCGAGTTCGCCGATGTCGGGCTGCGCTATGGCCACGGGCCGGAAATCCTGCGCGACCTGACCTTTTCGATCCAGCCCGGCTCGTTCCATTTTCTCACCGGCCCTTCCGGCTCGGGCAAGACTTCGCTGCTCAAGCTATTGCTCCTGTCGCTCAAGCCGACGCGCGGCGCCGTCAAGCTTTTCGGCCAGGACGTCACGCACCTCGACCGCGACCGCCTGCTGCAGATGCGCCGGCACATCGGCATCGTGTTCCAGGATTTCCGCCTGCTCGACCACATGACGACCTACGAGAACGTCGCGCTGCCCCTGCGCGTCCGCGGTCAGCCCGAGAGCACCTACCGCTCCAACGTCACCGAGCTGCTCGAATGGGTCGGTCTTGGCGAGCGCATGGAGGCCCTGCCCCCGCTGCTCTCGGGCGGCGAAAAACAGCGCGCGGCAATTGCCCGGGCGGTGATCGGCCGGCCCGACATCCTCCTCGCCGACGAGCCGACCGGCAACGTCGACCCCGACCTGTCGCTGCGGCTCGTTTCGCTTTTTGCCGAGCTCAACCGCATGGGCACCACCATCATCCTCGCAACGCACGAGCTGCCGCTGCTCGACAACTTCCGGTTCCCACGCATGCTGCTGCGCAACGGCGAGCTCGCCTTCAATGCTTGAGCGTCTCCTGCCGCAGCGGACGCGCACCGCCCCGATCGTCCCCGAGCGCTCCGTCGCGGGCCGCACGCTGCTGCTCCTCATCGCGATCATGACCTTCCTTTCGGCGGTCACGCTGGGCGCAGTCGTCCTCGTCCAGAAGTCGGCAATCGCCTGGTCCTCCGACGTCGGCCGCGAGGTCACGATCCAGATCCGCCCGGTCGAGGGCGAGGTCATGGACTCCAACCTGCGCACCGCCGTCGCACTTGCCGAAGCAACGCCTGGTGTCGCCAGTGCGCGGGCGCTGACGCTCGATGAGAGTCAGAAGCTGCTCGAGCCCTGGCTGGGCACCGGGCTCGATCTCTCAGCGATCGACATCCCGCGCCTCGTCGTGGTTGAGCTCGCCGATCCGCTCGAGTTCGACGTCCAGAAGCTTCAGAACGACCTTATTGCGGTCAAAGGCGCCAGCCTCGACACCCATGCCGCCTGGCGCCAGCAGCTCAACACCATGGCCGGAACTATCGTCGTCTCCGGATTGTTGGTGCTCGCCCTGATTGTCATCGCCACCGTGCTCGCGATCATCTTCGCGACCCGAGGTACGATGGCATCGAACCGCGAGATCGTCGACGTGCTGCACTTCATCGGCGCTTCCAACAGCTTCATCGCCGGCGAATTCCAGGGGCGCTTCCTCTCGATCGGCTTCCGCGGCGGCATCGTCGGAGGCCTGGCGGCGATCGTCTTCTTCATCGTCGTCGGCCTGACCGGTAACGTCGTGCCCACAGAAGCCGGCGCCCAGCTCGGCATCCTGTTCGGGCGCTTCGCGCTCGGCATCGACGGCATCATCGGTTTGCTCGCGGTGGTTCCGGTGATCGCCGCGCTGACCGCCATCACCTCCCGCCTGACTGTGCGCCGCTTCCTGACCGAGCTCGCCTGAGGTGGTCCTGCAGGCGCTGCGTTCGCTTGTGTTCTACGCCCTGTTCCTTGGTCAGACGGTCATCCTCGCCCTCATCCTGGGCACCTACGCCCTCTTCGTGCGTCACCGCACCATCTTCGGCTGGCGCATCGGCCAGTACTGGGGCAACTCCAATCTTTTTTTCCTGCGCTGGATCGTCGGTGTCCGCACCAGGGTCACCGGCGGCGAGAACATGCCGGCCGGCCCCTGCATCATCGCCTCGAAGCACCAGAGCGACTGGGACATCTTCGCCATCCTGCCTTTCACCACCCGGCCGGCCTTCATCGCCAAGAAGGAGCTGATGCGGATACCGTTCTTCGGCTGGGCCGCGTCCTCGATCGACACCATCGAGATCGACCGCTCGCTCGGCGCGGAAGCAATCCCGCGGATGCTGCAGTCGGCCCGTGCCGCGCTGGACCGGGGCTGCCAGATCGTGATTTTCCCCGAAGGCACCCGCAAGCAGCCGCTCGCCCCGCCCGACTACAGGCAGGGGATCGTGCGCATGTACGAGGCGCTGAACGTGCCCGTGGTGCCGGTCGCGCTTAACTCCGGCCTCTGCTGGAGCCGCAACTCGCTGATCCTGTGGCCAGGCACTGCCACCGCGCGCTTCCTCCCCCCGATTCCGCCGGGCCTTCCGCCCGAGGTTTTCCGCGCCCGCCTCATCGCAGCGATCGAGGACAATACCAATGATCTGATCCGAAAAGCCGTCGAGGACGGGCTGTCGCGGCCGATTCCATCGTCTTGGCTGGACCGTCTGCGCGAACTCGCCGGCAACGGCCGAGCTACTACAGATTGACGCGACATTAATTCAAAGGCCATATATATTGACTCTGCCTACATCGGGCTTGACGACTCTGTTGCGTTTTGTTCTATTTTTGTTCTCTTTTGTGGAGGGCGGGACATGAGGATGATCGGGACGAGCACGGGCGCCGCTCTTGTGCGGCACAGCACCTGGCGTGGCCGCTCGGGGCGCAGCTACGCCCTCTCTGCCCTGAACCTGGCCGATTTCACGCTCGAGCCCGGCGCCGTCTACCTGGTCGCCAAGGGCGGCAACGCTTTGTGGGTCGGCTCGGCCGAGGACATCATTGCCGACCAGCAGAGCCGCGCCCGCTTCCGCCTCGCCCTCGTTACCGCCGATCGCGCCTTCCGCCTCGAGGGTGCCAGCGGCGACGTGGAGCGCATGACCACCATCTGGGACCTCGAGGAAGCAATGCCCGAGCAGGGTCTGTCAGCCGCCTGACGCTCACGCGCTCTGCGGCACCACCACGTCCCGCTCCAGCACCGCAACCAGTTTCTCGAGGTGCCGGTCGAAAATGCCCATATCCCTGAGCTTGCGCGCCGTTTCCAGCACGTACTCCGGGTTGGCGCCACTCTCGCCGACGCCGCCGCGCACCACCCGCGCCTGCTCCTCGACCGCGAGCCGCCCGGCATACTGCACGTGCCGTTCGTCGACCATGAAGGCCAGCGCCCTCGCCGCCTCACCGCTCTCAAGCTCGATCGGCCGCTGAGTCTCGAGGTACACGCCGCGATCGAGCTCCCGGGCAACGAGGTACGCGTGCACCTGGTCCCACCGCTCCGCGGCGACCTCGAACGCCATGCCCCGGCAGGAGCCGCCGCGGACCAGCCCGAACACCAGCCCGGGCCGTTCCGGCGTACCGCGGTGCCGGAACGAGTATACGCAAAGGCTCCGGTGCGCTCCCCGCAGCCGCGCCGGCACCGCCCGCACGTATTCAAAACCCGGTCGCCAGATCAGCGAGCCATAGCCGAACACCCAGTATGTTCCCGGTTCCCCCACTCCGGCAGACCCTCACACTTTGAGCGCATTGGCGGGCCAACAGAGCGGCACCGCAACAGCCGAGCTAACCCGCTTCGGCGCCCGCCGCAACGCATCCGCCCCGAGTGACGGCCATCCACCCCGAGGATAGAAGAGGCC
>JAEZBF010000255.1 GCA_023427545.1 Pseudomonadota bacterium | reverse complement strand
CGCCAAGGCCGAGCGGCCGCTCGTCATCGTCGGCGAAGGTGCCGTGTCGCACGGCGCTGCGGGCAGCAAGCAAATCGGCCGCGACACCATCGCGCTCGCCGCGCAGATCGCGACCTCCGGCGCCAACCTGGCCGAAGGCTGGAACGGCTTTGCCATGCTGCACAATGCGGCAGGCCGAGTCGGCGGCCTCGACATCGGCTTCGTTCCGCGTGCCGGCGGCGTCTGCTCCGCCGACCAGATCAAGCTCGCAGGGCAGGGGGAGCTCGACGTCCTCTTCCTGCTCGGCGCCGACGAATACGCCATGAGCATGGGCCGCGCATTCGTGGTCTATATCGGCACGCACGGCGATGCCGGCGCCCACCGCGCCGACGTCATCCTCCCCGCCGCTGCCTACACGGAAAAGACGGCGACCTACGTCAACACCGAAGGCCGCGTGCAGCAGACCGAGCGGGCGGTGTTCCCGCCGGGCCAGGCCAAGGAGGACTGGGCAATCATCCGCGCGCTCTCGGGCGTGCTCGGCATGCCGCTGCCGTTCAATTCACTGAGCCAGTTGCGCGCCGCCCTCTATGCGGAGTATCCGCATCTCGCGCGGCTGGACGCGGTGCCGACCGAAGACCTCTCCGGTCTGCGGGCGCTGGCCAAGTCCACTGTGCAGACCCGGTCGGCACGCTACGCTTCGCCGGTCACCGACTTCTATCTCACCAACCCGATCGCCCGCGCCTCCGCCGTCATGGCCGAGTGCAGCCAGCTGGCGATGGGACTAAGGCAGGCAGCCGAGTAACGACATGCTGGATTTCATCGGCAGCGCGGCGAACTACCTCCTCGGCGTGCCCTTCCTGGGGCTCGGCACCGAGTACGGCTTCGTCTGGAAGGGCCTGCTCTTCCTTGTCGCGCTGCTCATCTTCACGGCCTACATCTTGCTCGCCGACCGCAAGATCTGGGCCGCGGTGCAGATCCGGCGCGGCCCCAACGTCGTGGGCGCCTTCGGCCTGCTGCAGAGCTTTGCCGACCTGCTCAAGTTCGTGCTCAAGGAGCCGGTGATCCCGGCCGGCGCCGACAAGGTCGTGTTCCTGCTCGCCCCGCTGGTCACCTCGATTCTGGCGCTGTCCGCATGGGCGGTGGTGCCGATCGACCATGGCTGGGCGCTCGCCAACGTCAACGTCGGCATTCTCTACATCTTCGCGATTTCGTCGCTGGGCGTCTACGGCATCATCATGGGTGGCTGGGCGTCCAATTCGAAGTACCCGTTCCTCGGCGCCCTCCGGTCGGCCGCGCAGATGGTGAGCTACGAGGTCTCGATCGGCTTCGTCATCATCACCGTGCTGCTCTGCGTCGGCTCGTTGAACCTCACCGACATCGTCCTCGCGCAGCGCGAGATGGGCCTTGCCTACATGCTGGGCGTGCCGTGGCTGAGCTTCCTCAACTGGTTCTGGCTGCCGCTCTTTCCGATGTTCGTCGTGTTCTTCATCTCGGCCCTCGCCGAGACGAACCGGCCGCCGTTCGACCTGCCGGAAGCCGAGAGCGAGCTCGTCGCGGGCTTCATGGTCGAGTACTCATCGACCCCGTATCTGCTCTTCATGCTCGGCGAGTACATCGCGATCATCCTGATGTGCGCGCTGACCACCATCCTCTTCCTCGGCGGCTGGGCGCCCCCCATCGAGCTGCCGCCTTTCACCTGGATTCCCGGCGTCGTCTGGTTCGTCCTCAAGCTCTGCCTGGTGTTCTTCATGATCGCCATGGTCAAGGCGTTCGTGCCGCGCTACCGCTACGACCAGCTCATGCGTATCGGCTGGAAGGTGTTCCTGCCGCTCTCGCTGTTCATGGTGATCGTCGTCGCCTTCGTCCTGCAGCTGACCGGCTGGGGCTGGCACGGAGGAGTGGTGTGATGCGTATCGGCCAGGCCATCAACACACTGCTTCTGGGCGAGTTCGTCTCGACGTTCTTCCTGTCGATGCGCTACCTCTTCAAGCCCAAGCCGACGATCAACTACCCCTTCGAGAAGATGTACTACTCGCCCCGCTTCCGCGGCGAGCACGCCCTGCGTCGCTATCCCAATGGCGAAGAGCGCTGCATCGCCTGCAAGCTCTGCGAGGCGGTCTGCCCGGCCCAGGCCATCACCATCGAAGCCGGTCCCCGCCAGAACGACGGCACCCGCCGCACCGTGCGCTACGACATCGACATGGTGAAGTGCATCTACTGCGGCCTTTGCCAGGAAGCCTGCCCGGTCGATGCCATCGTCGAAGGCCCCAACTTCGAGTTCGCCACCGAAACGCGCGAAGAGCTCTACTTCAACAAGGAGCGCCTGCTCGCCAACGGCGACCGCTGGGAACGCGAAATCGCCGCCAACATCGCCGCGGACGCCCCCTACAGATGATGCATCATCCAAACCTTTCCCGCCTTGCACCACCTCGCCCCTCAGGGGAGAGGTCGGCGCAGCTTGGCGAACGGAGTGAGCTTAGCGAGACGGGTGAGGGGTGCGCCCTCACAGTCGGCACCATGCAGTCGCTCCGGCGCATCGAGCGCCTTCGCTCCTACCCCCTCATCCGGCGCTTCGCGCCACCTTCTCCCCTCTCGGGGGGAAGGGACCTGACTGCCGCGCCGAGGGCCGCAGCATGACCCTGCCGCTGTTCTTCTTCTACGTCTTCTCGATCATCGCGGTGGCGTCTGCGCTGATGGTCATTGCCTCGCGCAATCCAGTGCACTCGGTGCTCTTCCTGATCCTCTGCTTCGTCAATTCGGCGGGGATCTTCATGCTCGCGGGTGCCGAGTTCCTGGCGCTGATCCTCATAGTCGTCTACGTCGGCGCGGTCGCCGTGCTCTTCCTCTTCGTCGTCATGATGCTCGACGTCGATTTCGGCGCCATGCGCCAGGGCATGCTGCAATATGCGCCCATCGGCGTCGTCGTCGGGCTGATCCTGCTGCTCGAACTGCTGCTGGTTGCCGGCAGCTTCGTCGTTGCGCCGGAAGTCGCGAGCGCCAGCGTCGTGCCGATCGATGCGACGATCACCAATACCCGCGCGCTCGGGCAGGTGATCTACACGCGCTACGTCTTCCTCTTCCAGGCGGCGGGCGGCGTGCTGCTGGTCGCCATGATCGGTGCCATCGTGCTGACGCTGCGGCACAAGCCCGGCGTCAAGCGGCAGAACGCCGTGGTCCAGGCGGGGCGGCGGCCGAGCGAGACGATGGAAGTGGTTCGGGTCAAATCGGGGCAGGGGCTGCAGTCATGATGGCCGAAGGTATCGGGCTCGGGCACTTCCTCACGGTCGGCGCGATCCTCTTCACGCTTGGCGTGTTCGGGATTTTTCTCAACCGCAAGAACATCATCATCATCCTGATGTCGGGCGAGCTCATCCTGCTCGCGGTCAACATCAACCTCGTGGGCTTTTCCGCGACGCTGCAGGACCTCGCCGGCCAGGTCTTCGGCCTGATCATCCTCACCGTCGCGGCAGCCGAGGCGGCGATCGGGCTTGCTATCCTCGTGATCTTCTACCGCAACCGCGGCTCCATCGCGGTCGACGACGTCAACATGATGAAGGGCTGACGCCGTGATCCAGGCGATTGTCTTCTTCCCGCTGATCGGGGCGCTGGTCGCGGGCCTGCTCGGCCGCATCATCGGCCATCGGACCAGCGAGTTCATCACTACTGGCCTGCTGGTGGTCTCGGCGCTGCTCGCCTGGGTGGTGTTCATCCCCTACTGGTTCGGCGGCGGCGAAGCCGTGCCGGCAGCGGAGGCCGCAGGCCACGGCGAGGCCGTCGCGGCGCACGCGGAAGCCACCAAGGTCCTCGTCATGCGCTGGATCGACTCCGGCGGCCTCAGGCTGGATTGGGTGCTGCGCGTCGATACGCTGACCGCGGTCATGCTCGTGGTCGTCACGACCGTCTCGAGCATCGTCCACATCTACTCGATCGGCTACATGGCCGATGACCCGCATCGCGCGCGGTTCTTCGCCTACCTCTCGCTCTTCACCTTCGCGATGCTGATGCTGGTGACGGCAGACAACTTCCTCCAGATGTTCTTCGGCTGGGAAGGCGTCGGCCTCGCCTCCTATCTCCTCATCGGCTTCTGGTACGACCGCCCATCCGCCAACGCTGCGGCGATGAAGGCCTTCGTCGTCAACCGCATCGGCGACTTCGGCTTTGCGCTCGGCATCTTCGGCGCCTACCTCATCCTGGGCCATCTCGATTTCGATGGCGCCTTCGAAGCCGTCGGGCAGGCGCGCGACGCCACCATCCACTTCCTCGGCGGCGACTTCCACGCCATGACCGTGGTTTGCCTGCTGCTCTTCATGGGCGCCATGGGCAAGTCGGCGCAGGTGCCGCTCCACACCTGGCTGCCCGACGCCTTGGTGGGCCCGACGCCGGTCTCCGCGCTGATCCACGCCGCAACGATGGTGACGGCCGGCGTCTTCATGGTCGCGCGCCTGTCGCCGCTGTTCGAGAC
>JAEZBF010000252.1 GCA_023427545.1 Pseudomonadota bacterium | reverse complement strand
GGCATGCTGCTGCCGCTGCTCCTCATCATGGACGTCATCGCGGTCTGGAACTTCCGCAAGAACGCGGACTGGCGCATCCTGCGGATCATGCTGCCCGGCGCCATGGTCGGCACGCTGATCGGCTGGGCGCTCTGGAGCGTGGTCTCCGATGCCATGGTCGAGCTCGCAGTGGGCGTCATCACCCTGCTCTTCGTGCTCGATGCCTGGTTCCCGCTGCGCAAGCAGCTCGAAGGCCTGCCGCCCTCGCGCATCTGGGGCAACTTCTGGGGCGGGCTGGCCGGCTTCACCAGCTTCATCTCCCACACCGGCGGGCCGCCGTTTCAGATCTACGTGCTGCCGCGCCGGCTCGATCCGGTGACCTATTCCGGCACCAACGCCTGGTTCTTCGCCATCGTGAACACCTCCAAGCTGGTGCCCTACTACTTCCTGGGACAGCTCTCGGTGAGCAACCTCCAGCACGATCTGGTCCTCGCTCCGGTCGCCATCGTCGGGGTCCTGCTCGGCGTCTTCCTCGTCCGCCGCATCTCGACCAAGGTCTTCTACCGGCTGTCCTACGTCCTCGTTTTCCTCCTCGCCCTAAAGCTCATCTATGATGGGGGCATGGGCGTCTTCTTCCCCGCCACCGTCGCAGGCTAACCAATGGTGCACACCGGCTATCGCATCGACCACATCGCGCTGCTCGTCCGCAATCTCGACGAGAGCGCGCGCTTCTACACCGAGGTGATCGGCATCGCCGAAGTGCCCAACCCGATGGGCGGCACGACGATCCGGTGGTTCGAGATCGGCAACGGCCAGCGCATCCACATGCAGGCCGGCGATATCGCCGCTACCCACGTCGAAAAGCAGACCCATATCGCGCTCGCCGCCGCCGACTTCGACGCGGTGCTCCGCCGCTTTCGCGAAAAAGGCGCGGCGTTCTCCGACATGAAGGGGACGCCCGGCGCGATCAACGTCAGGCCGGACGGGATGCGGGCGGTTTTCCTGCAGGACCCCAACGGCTATTGGCTGGAGATCAACGACTTCCCGCAGAGCTAGCGGGCAACAAAAAGGCCGTGGCTGGTGCCGCGGCCTTGATCCTCTATGTAAGGGGTGTGTCAGGCCGCGTGCGCGGCTCTCGAGAGCTTGGCGAGTTCGTCCTTTACCTCGAGCTTCTTGCGCTTGAGGGCGGCGATCGTGAGGTCGTCTCGCTTGGCATGCTGCATCTCGGATTCGATCTGCCGCTCGAGTTCCTGATGCCGCCGCTCGAGTGCGGCGATGTGGCCTTCAGTCGTCATGACAACTCCTTCTGGGCTATATTGCGGACAAGCATATGGTCCCAAAAAAACGTCTGCTTGTCGATTACCCAACGCGATTGGTCAGCCCTTGGTTACCGACTTGTGACTACCAGCCATGCCCGCCACGGCAGTCCTTGAGCAGGATCAAGCCGCTACACTCCCAGGAACGCGCACGGGCCGTCGTGGAAAAGCTGTTGCCATGCGTCACACCATGGAAATGCTCGTATAGACTGGAACGATTGACCCTCCGCGAGGCGCCATGCTGCCGCTGGACAAGGAACAGGAAGCTGCCCTCGGGCTGGAGTTGGCGACCAAGCGGCAGGAGCACGCCGATCTCGACGCCGCGATCCACACCCTGACCAATTCGGGTGTCGCCGACCAGATGCTGATTCAGCGCCTCAAGAAGCGGAAGCTCCTGCTCAAGGACCGCATCGTCCAGCTCGAGAACCTGCTGCTGCCGGACATCATCGCTTGAGGCACACCCGGCTTTCCGCTACAGGCCGGGCGTTCCGAGCCCACGGGGGTTAGCCCATGCTCGCCTCGCCGCCGATCGCTATCGTAATGGGCAGTCAGTCCGACTGGCCGACCATGCGCCACGCCGCCGAAACCCTTGATGCGCTGAAGATCGAGTACGAGGCGCGGATCGTCTCCGCCCATCGCACCCCCGAGCGCCTGGTCGAGTTCGCAACCGGCGCCAAGGCCGACGGCTTCAAGGTGATCATCGCCGGCGCCGGCGGCGCCGCCCACCTTCCCGGCATGATCGCCGCCCTGACCCCCCTCCCCGTGTTCGGCGTGCCGGCCGACAGCAAGGCCCTGTCCGGCATCGATAGCCTTTATTCCATCGTCCAGATGCCGGCCGGCATCCCGGTCGGCACGCTCGCAATCGGCAAGCCCGGCGCCATCAACGCCGCCCTTCTTGCGGCCGCCGTGCTCGCGCTCTCCGACACCGAGGTCGAGGCCAGCCTCGAAGTCTACCGACGCGACCAGACCGCTGCCGTACCGCTCTTTCCGAGCGACGATGCCGTCTGAGTTCCTGCCGCCCGGCTCGACCATAGGCATCCTCGGCGGCGGGCAGCTCGGTCGCATGCTGGCGCTCGCCGCGGCCCGGCTCGGGATGAAGACCCACATTTACTGCCCCGACCCGCAAAGCCCGGCGTTCGACGTCACGCCTCTGCGCACCGTCGCCGCCTATGAGGACGAGGCCGCCCTGTCAGCCTTCGCCCATGGCGTTGATGTCGTCACCTACGAGTTCGAGAACGTCCCCGCCGAGACGGCCCGGTTCCTCTCCCAGCACCGGCCGCTGCGGCCAGATGCCAGGGCACTGGCGGTGGCGCAGGACCGCCTCGAGGAGAAGTCGTTCCTGACGATGCACGGCCTCCCCGTTGCGCCGCACCGTCCTGTCCGCTCGGCTGACGAGCTCAGAACTGCGATCGAGGCGCTCGGCCGCCCCGCCGTCCTCAAGACCACCCGTCTCGGATACGACGGCAAAGGCCAGCGGACGCTGCGCACGGGCGACGATCCTGCCGCCGGGTTCGCCGAGCTCTCGCCCAAGCCGCTGGTCCTCGAGGCCTTCGTTCCCTTCGAACTGGAAATTTCGGTAGTCGTCGCCCGGGGGCTGGACGGCAGCATCGCCGCCTACGATCCTGCGGAGAACCGCCACCAAAACCACATCCTCGCGACCAGCACGGTCCCCGCGTCCATCAGCGCCGCCACGGCCGCCGCCGCTGAAGGAATGGCCAAGCGGATCGTTTCGGCACTCGATTATATCGGAGTGCTCGGCGTCGAGTTCTTCGTGCTCGATGATGGCACGCCGCTGGTCAACGAGATCGCCCCGCGCGTGCACAATTCCGGCCACTGGACAGAGGCAGTCTGTCCGACCGATCAGTTCGAGCAGCACATCCGGGCGATCTGCGGCTGGCCGCTGGGCGACGCTCGCCGCTTTGCCGACGCGCGGATGGAGAACCTCATCGGCGATGCCGTCGCCGCGGCCCCCAATGATCTGAGCCCCGCCAGCCGGCTCCAGCTCTACGGCAAGGCAGAAGCCCGGCCCGGCCGAAAAATGGGCCATATCACCAGAATTGGCCCATTCTCATCGCCAATTTAGGCGGTGCGGAGTCTTGTGGGCTGTGGACAAGCGACATCGCTTCTGCTAATGAGCCGCGCCATAAAAGTGGCTGGCTTGCTCCGGCCGGCGTCTTGACGGCTGCGTCCGGACGCTCGTTTCCTCAGCAGACCAGGGTCAAGAAAGGCGCTACGCTTGCAAGTCGTCGTTCGCGATAACAATGTGGATCAGGCGCTGCGTGCGCTCAAGAAGAAGCTTCAGCGCGAGGGTGTTTTCCGCGAGATGAAGCTTCGCAACTACTACGAGAAGCCCTCCGAAAAGAAGGCAAGGCAAAAGGCCGAGGCGGTGCGCCGCGCCCGCAAGTTGGCGCGCAAGCGCGCGCAGCGCGAAGGCGGCCTGCCGGCCCCAGCAGCGGCGGCTGCAGCACGTCCCTCCGCTCGCGTCTAGCAGTTTCGACCGTCTTCCGGCGCCGCCCCTTGGGGCGGCGTTTGTCTTTGTCAGAATCTCGTCAGAAATCCGGCACAACGTCTGCCGGCGACTTGCCGGGCACACCCCTTTGGCCTAGGACCCCCTCGCGGTCCCAACACTCAGGAATTCTCACATGAAGAAGTTTCTTATGGCGCTCGCCGCCCTCGCGCTCTCGACCACCATGGGCGCCGCTGCCGAAAGCCGTGTCCAGGTCGGGCGTCTCGCCTGCGACGTCGATCCCGGCGTCGGCTTCCTGATCGGCTCGTCCAAGGACATGACCTGCAAGTTTTACCGCAAGGGTCATCGCACCGAGGTCTATGAGGGCACCATCGACAAGCTCGGCATCGACATCGGCATCACCGCCGCCACTCACATCGAGTGGCTGGTGTTCTCGGCCCGCTCGACTGAAGTGCGCCGCGGCTCGCTCTCCGGCACCTACGTCGGCGGCTCGGCCGAAGCGACCCTCGGCGTCGGCCTCGGCGGAAACTGGCTGATCGGCGGCTCGCGCAAGGGCTTCGCGCTTCAGCCGTGGAGCATCCAGGGTCAGGCCGGCCTCAACTACTCCGTCGCGCTCTCCCGCCTCACCCTCTACTAAGCCGCAGCCACCGGCTCACACATCAACGCCGCCCTCCCGGGCGGCGTTTTCATCTCCGCTGATCGGATGCCCAGACCTCGTGGTCCGACAAGCTCACCATGAGGTCCTCCCAGAAGGCGGTGCTTCAGTAGCCCTCATGGTGAGCCCGTCGAACCACGAGGGCGTGCCACCGTCCCCCCTACCCCGCCGCCCCCGCAAGCCCCGCCTCGACCTCTTCGAAGAACGCCTTGGCCTTCAGCCAAATTCCCCGCCCCCACAGCTCGTCATGGTCGGCGC
>JAEZBF010000217.1 GCA_023427545.1 Pseudomonadota bacterium | reverse complement strand
GCTGGACACGATCCGACCTGACGAGCTGACACCGCGCCAGGCCATCGACCTCATCTACGAGCTCAAGAAGGCCCGGGATGCCGCTCGTCGAAGCTGAAACCCGCCCGCGAAAACCGCTGTTCGTCCTAAAGTCGGCCGGCACGCTGCTGGATGAACTGACAGCGGCGATCGGGCCGGAATCGCCCAAGTCGCCGGCCTCACGGGCCGTGGTGCTCGCCCACCTGCGCCAGACGCTGAGCGCCGCGCGAAAGAGCGCCGAGGCCGAGCTGATGGCGACCGGTAGGGGCCTGCGCTGCGCCGAAAACCTCGCACTCGCGCAGGACGAGATCATCCGGGCGATCCACCAGTTCGCGACGCGTCTTGTCTACCCGGTCGACAATCCCTCGGGCGCCGAAGCGATATGCCTTGCTGCGGTTGGCGGCTATGGCCGCGGCACGCTGGCACCGGGCTCGGACATCGACCTGCTGTTCATCCTGCCCTACCGGCAGACCCCCTGGGGCGAGCAGGTTACCGAATACATGCTCTATATGCTCTGGGACCTCGGCCAGAAGGTCGGGCACGCGGTGCGTTCGGTCGACGACTGCATCCGTATGGCCAAGTCCGACATGACGGTGCGCACGGCAACGCTCGAGGCGCGCTACCTGACCGGCGACAAGAGCCTGTTCGACGGCCTGGTCGAGCGCTTCGAAAACGAGATCATGCCCAGAACGGGCCCGGAGTTCATCGCCGCCAAGATGGCCGAGCGCGAGGAACGCCACCGTCAGATGGGCAACACGCGCTATGTCGTCGAGCCTAACGTCAAGGACGGCAAGGGCGGGCTGCGCGACCTCAACACGCTGTTCTGGATCGGCAAGTATTTCTACCGCGTGCGCACCGGCGCCGAGCTGGTCGGCAAGGGGGTGCTCTCCGCTGACGAATATCGCCTGTTCCAGCGCGCCGAGGATTACCTCTGGGCGATCCGCTGCAACCTGCATTTCCTGACCGGCCGGGCCGACGACAAGCTGACCTTCGAGCTCCAGCCCGAACTCGCCGCCCGGCTGGGTTTCGAGGGCCGCGCCGGCATGCTCGGCGTCGAGCGGATGATGAAGCGCTACTTCCTCGTCGCCAAGGATGTGGGGGCCCTGACCCGCATCTTCTGCACCTCGCTCGAATTCCACCACGGCAAGGGCTTCGACATGGTGGGGAGCATCCTGGCGCCCTTCCGCAAGGGCCGCAGCCGCATCAAGGGCGAGAGCGATTTCATCATCGATTCCGGCCGGATCAACATCGCCCATCCCGGCGTGTTCGAGGACGACCCGGTCAACTTCATCCGCATCTTCCTCGTGGCGTCGCGGCTCGACCTGCTCTTTCACCCCGATGCCATCAAGGAAATCACCCGCTCGCTGCGCCTGATCGGCCACGAGCTGAGGGCGGACAAGCGCGCTAACGCCGACTTCCTCGAGATCCTGACCTCGCCCAAGACGGTCGAACGGATTCTGCGCCAGATGAACGAAAGCGGCGTACTGGGTCGTTTCGTGCCCGAGTTCGGCAAGATCGTCGCGCTCATGCAGTTCAACATGTACCACCACTACACGGTGGACGAGCACCTGATCCGGGCTGTCGGCGTGATGGCCGAGATCGCCAATGGCGGGCTCGCGAAGGAGCTGCCGCTCACCCACGAGCTGCTGCCCCACCTCAAGGACGTGCGGCTGCTCTATGTCGCGCTGTTCCTGCACGACATCGCCAAGGGCCGCGAAGAGGACCACTCGATCGCCGGCGCCCGCATTGCGCGCAAGTTCTGCGCCCGGCTGGGGCTTGGCGCTGCCGAGACGGAGACGGTGGCCTGGCTGGTCGAGCATCACCTACTGATGAGCCAGATCAGCCAGAGCCGCGACCTGCAGGACCCCGAGACGGCCAAGGCGTTCGCCGAAGTGGTGCAATCGCCACAGCGGCTGACGATGCTGATGATCCTGACCGCCTGCGATATCCGCGCGGTGGGTCCCGGCGTATGGACCGGCTGGAAAGGCTCGCTGCTGCGGGCCCTCTACTACGCGACCGAACCGCTGCTCTCGGCGGGCCACAGCCAGGTCGCCCAGCGCGACCGCATCGAGGAAGCCAAGAACGCCCTGCGCGTCACGCTCAAGGCGCTGCCCTCGGCCGACGTCGAGCTGGTCATCCAGAAGCACTACAACAACTACTGGCTGCGCGCAGAGCCCGAACTCCAGCTCGAGCATGCCCGGATGATCCGCGCAGCCGACGCGACACACCAGGCGTTCGCCGGCTCCATCCGCATCCAGGCCTTTGAGGGCATCACCGAGATTTCGTTCTACACGCCCGACCATCCGCGGCTGCTGTCGCTGATCGCCGGCGCCTGTACGCTGAGCGAGGCCTCGATCATCGGCGCGCAGATCTTTTCGACCCGCGATGGCAAGGCGATCGACACCTTCCGCATCCGGCGGCAGTTCCCTTCCGACGAGGATGAGCGGGTGCGGGCAAGCCGGATCATCGATACGGTCAAGCAACTGCTTCAGGGCAAGCGGCAGATCCCGCGCGATCTCGGCCACGACTCCCGCCACAACCGGCGGATCCGGCCTTTCACCCTGCCCGCGGAGGTCACGGTCTCCAACACCGTCTCCGAGAAGTTCACGGTGATCGAGGTCTCGGGGCTCGACCGTACCGGCCTGCTCTACGATCTCACGCGCGAAATTTCGGACCTGAACCTCACCATCGGCTCTGCGCACATCGGCACCTATGGCGAGAAGGCCGTCGACGTCTTCTACGTGACCGATCTCACCGGCCACAAGATCGAAGCCAAGGCGCGCCAGAAGAAGATCCACGACGCGCTGATGCGGGTCTTCAACCCTGCCCGGCACGAGGAACGGCTCGCGAAAGTGGTCAATGGGTGAGGCGCGGTGCCCGGAACTGGTGGTTCGACAAGCTCACCATGAGGTCCTCCGCAGCACCAGGCACGCAGTAGCCCTCACGGTGAGCCCGTCGAACCACGAGGCCGAAGCACCGACATGAGCCTCTACCGCAACTTCCTCAATGTCGGCGTGCTGACGCTGGGGAGCCGCATTTTAGGCTTCGTGCGCGACATGCTCGTTGCGATCCTGCTCGGCGTCGGGCCGGCGGCGGATGCCTATTTCGCGGCGTTCCGGTTCCCCAACCTCTTCCGCCGGCTGTTTGCAGAAGGAGCGTTCAACACTGCGTTCATTCCCCTTTTTGCGCGATCTCTCGAGCAGGAAGGCATGGAGGCTGCCCGGCTCTGGGCGGCGCGGATCCTGAGTTGGCTGGTCGCTGTCGTGACGGTGGTCACGGTGCTCGTCGAGATTTTCATGCCGTGGGTCCTGATGCCGTTCGTGCCGGGCTTTCTCGACGATCCGGCCAAGTACGACCTTACGGTGCTGCTGACGCGCATCTGCTTTCCGTACCTGATGTGCATGTCGGTGATGGCGGCCTACGCGGCGATCCTCAATGGCCTGGGGCGCTTCACTGCTTCGGCCTTCGCACCGATCCTGCTCAACATCGTGATGATCGTCTTCATGGCGCCGCTGGTGCTCTGGGCGAACACGGACGTGCAGACCGCCGTCTGGATCGCTGTCGGCACGCTGGCCGGAGGGGTGGCGCAGCTCTGGCTGGTCTATGTCGCGGTTCGCCGCGCCAATTTCGTGCCGAAACTGCAGTGGCCGCGCTTCGACAGCGAGGTGCGCCGCTTCTGGGCGCTCGCCGTGCCGGCGGTGCTGACCGGCGGCATCACTCAGATCAACATCTTCGTCGGCACGATCATCGCCTCGGGCGCCGACAGCGCGATTTCCTACATCTACTACGCCGACCGGCTCTACC
>JAEZBF010000215.1 GCA_023427545.1 Pseudomonadota bacterium | reverse complement strand
ATCTCGAAGTCGGCTGATCTACCGCCGCTTCTTTTCGATCTGGTGGTAGGCCCTGCGGGAGTGGAAATCGCAGTACGGCTTACCTTCTTCGGAGTGGTTGCCGCAGAAGTAGAACTCGGGGGTGAGCGGGTCGCCGATCGGCCACTTACAGGTGGACTCGCTGAGCTGCAGCAGGGTGAGCCGCTGGTCTTCAGGGATGAAGAGCTCCTGGGCGGCGGGGGCGACGTAGACCTCCGTCTCGAGGTCCTCCGAGATCTTCAGGGCAGTGGCCCCATGCATCGGCGCTGGGCCCATGCTGCGCGATTTCATCATCGTGCCGATGCCCGTGCTTCGGGTGGCAGTCCCGGTGGTCGGCCGGCGCGGTGCGCTGCTACGACCCGGGGTGCGGGCCCGGGGAGCCGAGCTCGTCGGCTTGGCGCGGCCGGAAAGCTTGAGCCGGTGAACCTTGCCGATGACTGCGTTGCGCGTCACGCCCTCGCCAAGAATGCCGGCGATCTGGCTGGCGCTGAGGCCTTCCAGCCAAAGCTTCTTCAGCAGTTCGACGCGCTCGTCGGTCCAACCCATAGTCAAGCTCCCAATGGCCTCTTCGGGGGACGGAATCCCATCGCGTGCTGCCGAAAGCTAACGACAACAGGTACACTACGCGTAGTAGTTCGGAGGGGGTCCGCCACACGAAATATCGTGTTTCCCAACAACCTCAGGATACACGGGCCGCGGAATCGGGATCAAGAGTCCTGCAGCTTTTCCCTGGGGATTTCCGTGTATGAATTCCTGGCCCTTGGGAAGCTGAGTCAAATCAGGGGTTTGCCCCGCAACATTGACTTTCGGGGGGAGCACCGCCATAGGACTAAGCGCTTGAACGCGCCGCCACCGGCAGCGCGTTTTTGGTTTTTGTGGACCTTTTGCAACAGCGAGGTTGAGACAAGCGCGATGTCCGCGATCTACGGCACCTACACCCGGTCGGAAGTTGTTTTCGAGCGGGGCGAGGGTGTCCGACTGTTTTCAACGGACGGCGTGCCCTACCTCGACTTCAACTCCGGCATCGGGGTGAACGCGCTTGGCCACGGCGATCCGCATGTGGTCTCGGCCCTGAAGAGCCAGGCAGATAAGGTCTGGCACCTCTCCAACATCTTCACCATCGCCGAGCAGGAAAAGCTGGCCCAGCGCCTCTGCGCCGCGACTTTCGCCGACAAGGTGTTCTTCACCAACTCGGGCGCCGAGGCGGTGGAGTGCGCGATCAAGACCGCGCGCAAGTACTTCTATGACAAGGGCGAGCCGGATCGGTACGAGATCATCGCCTTCACCGGCTCTTTCCATGGCCGGACGCTGGGGACCATCGCGGCCGGGGGCAATGAACACTACCTCGAGGGCTTTGGTCCGCCGCTGCCCGGCTTCAAGCACGTGGCGCCGGGCGACCTCGCCGCCGTCAGGGCAGCGCTGACCGACCAGAGCTGCGCCATCCTGATCGAGCCGGTACAGGGCGAGGGCGGGGTGACGGCCATGCCCGTCGAATACCTGCAGGGCCTGCGGGCAATCTGCGACGAGCGCGGCATGCTGCTGATCCTCGATGAGGTGCAGTGCGGCTACGGCCGGACGGGACGCTTCTTCGCCCACGAATGGGCGGGCATCAAGCCCGACATCATGGCGGTCGCTAAGGGCATCGGCTCGGGCTTTCCGCTCGGCGCCTGCCTCGCGACGGAAGAGACCGCCAAGGGCATGGTACCCGGCACGCACGGCTCGACCTACGGCGGCAATCCGCTTGCCTGTGCTGTGGGCAACGCCGTGCTCGACCGTATCCTTGGGCCAGGCTTCATCCCCCATGTCGAGGAGATGGGCGGCATCCTCGCCTGGCATCTTCAGCAGCTCGCCCAGCGCTTTCCGGAATACGTACTGGACGTACGCGGCAAGGGCCTGATGGTGGGTCTCAAGATCACGCCGCCGGTTCGCGATTTCGTCGCCCGGCTGCGGCGGGACCACCACTTCCTCGCAGTTGCCGCCGGTGAGAACGTGCTGCGGCTGCTGCCGCCTCTCATCATCACCGAGGATGACATCAAGGAGGCCATGGCCTGCATCGCCGCCGCGTTCGAGGCGCTTCGGCTGGAGGCGGACTCCGTTCCGGCAATCGACTGATGGCGGAGCTCACCACAACGGCCGGTAAGCCGCGGCACTTCCTTTCGCTCGCCGACTTCTCGCGGACGGAGCTCGAGTCCATGCTCGCGCTCGCCGCCGACCTCAAGGCGCGGCTGGCCGCCGGCGAGCGTCCGCCGCTGCTTCAGGACAAGGTGCTGGCGATGATCTTTGAGCGCGAGTCCACGAGGACTCGCGTCTCCTTCGACGTCGGCATGCGCCAACTCGGCGGCCAGACCCTGATGCTGACCGGCAGCGAAATGCAGCTCGCGCGCGAGGAGACGCTGGCGGACACCGCCCGGGTGATGAGCCGCTATGTCGATGCGATCATGATCCGCATCCTCGACAACGACGACCTGCTGGAGCTGGCGGGCGCCTCGAGCATACCAGTGATCAACGGCCTCACCCGCCGCAGCCATCCCTGCCAGGTCATGGCCGATATCCTGACCTACCAAGAGCATCGTGGCCCTATTAGCGAGGCCAAGGTCGCCTGGGTGGGCGACAGCAATAACGTCCTCGCCTCCTGGGTTCATGCCAGCAAGCTGTTCGGCAATTCCCTCGCGATCGCGTGCCCCGACGAGTTCGGACCGGACCAGGCGCTGCTCGCCGACATCCGCGCCGCCGGCAGCAACGTTACGCTCGGGGAGAACCCCTCCGAGGCGGTGCGCGATGCCGATCTCGTCATCACCGATACCTGAGTCTCGATGGGCGACACCGATCCGGGGCTCCGCCGCCGGGTCTTGAAACCTTACCGGGTGGATACCCATCTGATGCGCCAGGCCGGCAGCAACGCGCTCTTCATGCACTGCCTGCCCGCCCACCGTGGCGATGAAGTTACCGACGAGGTCATAGACGGGCCGCAATCGGTGGTCTTCGATGAAGCGGAAAACCGCCTGCACGTGCAAAAGGCGATCCTCTGCTGGGCGTTCGGCATCGAGGCGCTCTAGCCGCACAATCGGGTGACGATTGACTTGCTCCGGACCTCTTCCTTCCACTCTGGAGGGGTCCCGGGAATGCTATTGGACCTCCTGGTAAGCTTGTCGGACCACGATGTTGTGGCACGAGCTGACCGCAACGACTGGACCGGACATGCCCAATCTTGAACTGCAGAGCTACGGCCTTGACCGGCCAGAAAGCGGCGACGACGTCGTCGTGCCCTTCACCCTCGAGACGCTCGACTGCCGCGGCCGCGTCGTCCGGCTGGGCGAGGCGCTCGATTCCATTCTCAACCGCCACAACTACCCCGTGCCCGTCGCCCGGCTGCTGGGCGAGGCGGTGGTGCTCGCCGCGTTGATCGGCTCCTCCCTGAAGTTCGAGGGCCGCTTCATCCTCCAGACGCAGACCGATGGGCCTGTGAACCTGATCGTCGTGGATCTCGACGCCCCCGACGGATTGCGCGGCTATGCCCGTTTCGATGCCGATGCAGTGATGCTGGCGATCGAACGCGGTGAGACGCGGCCGGGGCAGCTACTCGGCAAGGGGCACCTCGCCATGACGGTGGACCAGGGCAGCCACATGGATCGCTACCAGGGCATTGTCGCGCTCGAGGGCAATTCCCTCGAGGAGGTGGCGCACACCTATTTCAAGCAGTCCGAGCAGATCCCGACCCTTGTCCGGCTGGCAGTTGCCGAGTTAGCCCGGCGCGGCGACAAGCGGCCGAGCTGGCGGGCCGGCGGCGCCTTGGTGCAGTTCATGCCCAGCAGCGGCGGCCACACCATGCCCGACCTGCCCGGCGATGGCGATTTCGACAACCCTGAAACCGCCGACCAGGCGTTCGTCGAGTCCGACAACTGGACCCGTGCCAAGGCCATGATGGCTACCGTCAGCGACGTCGAACTGGCCGATCCCGAGGTCTCGCCCGAGCGGCTACTGTTCCGGCTCTACCATGAGACCGGCGTGCGGGTGTTCTCGCCCATCGAACTGGAGGAACGCTGCACCTGCTCGGCCGAGCGGATCGAGGCCATGCTCGCCAACAGCTTCACCGCCGAGGAGCGCCAGGACATGGCGGTCGACGGCGAGATTGAGGTGGTCTGCGAGTTCTGCTCGTCGGTCTACCACTTCAAGCCACATGAGTTCGAAACGGAACACTAGGGGCGGAACCCTGAACCCTCTCCGGCTTTGGAGAGGGTGGCGCGCAGCGTTGAATGAGGGGATGGCCTAACCCTCTCCCGCCGACCGGATGACAGGTTGGTCGAAGGCAAGCCTTTCCAATCTTTCATTTGTCTCAATGGAATGGCGGGCGTAGCTTTTGGCGCCTGGCTGGTGCGAGGACCTGGAACTTGGACGAGAGACGCTCGATCTCCCTCGAACCGGAGGCAGCCGCGCGCACCGGCTCCCGTCGTGGCACCCCGATCTGGCTCCAGATCATTGTCTCGCTGGTCATCCTTGCGGTGGCGTTCCTCGCCTGGGCGTATTTCTATCCTGGTGCCCGTGATGTGCTCGCCGAGCGCGGGATCGTGCTGCCCGGCTTAGCAGCTACCGAAACGGCCGCTACCGCGCCGCGGGCCGGGGCTGGCCCGCAGGCCGGCGGTGCACCCGGCGCGGGCCCCGGC
>JAEZBF010000182.1 GCA_023427545.1 Pseudomonadota bacterium | reverse complement strand
ATGTTGCGCTGCGGCCAACCAGGACCAGCAGCGCGGCGAGTGCGCTGAGCGCAGCCCCGAGGCGGAGCATGGCCGGCGTACGCAGCACTGCGATTGCAATGGCCGCGGCGAGTATCGCGATCAGCAGCCAGCACTCAACCGGGGACAAGGCCTCGAGAATGGACCGGCCCTCCCCTTGCACGATCAGGTTTGCGCGGAACAGCACGAACGGCTGCAGCGCCGCGCCGGCCGCGACGATGACCGCGATGAGCACACCCAGCCGATCGAAGCGGAGGGCACGCCCCTCGGTTGCAAAGGGGGCTGCTATGGTCGTCATTGCCTCAAACTATCACCGGGACATCCCTGAGAAAGCGGGATTCTCTGGGCGCCTGCGACGGCCCAAACGAACATCCCCGCTATCGCGGGGATGATGGACAGCGGATGGTGGGCACATATGCCTACCTTGACTCGGTTAGGCCTTTAGGAAGCCCTTGGACTTCAACCAGTCGCTGGCGACTGCCTGGGCGGTCTCGCCACCAACCTGGACTCGCCCGTTGAGTTCCTGGAGCGTCTGCAGGTCGAGCGCATCAAAGACGGGCTTCAGCAGGTCCGCGATCTGCGGGTACTTGTTCAGCACCTCTTCGCGGATGATCGGCGCGGGGTTGTAGACCGGCTGGACGCCCTTGTCGTCGTCCATCACCGTCAGTCCCGAGGGAGCGATGCCGCCATCGGTGCCGTAGACCATGGCCGCATTCACGCCGGAGGTCTGCTGCGCAGCTGCCGCTATGGTCGCCGCGGTATCGCCGCCCGAAAGGGTCACCAGCTGCTCGGGCTTCATTGTGAAGCCGTACGTGCTCTGGAACGCCGGCAGCGCTGCGGGCGAGTTCACGAACTCTGCCGATGCCGCGAGCTTGATCTCGCCACCACCAGCGACGTACTTGCCGAAATCGCTGAGGGTCTTGAGGTTGTTCTGGTCCGCGATTTCCTTGCGGACCGCGATCGCCCAAGTGTTGTTGGCCGGCGATGGCGACAGCCAGACGATCTTGTTGGCGTCGTAGTCCAGCTTTTTGGCCTCTTCGTAGCCCTGCTGGGCGTTGTTCCAGATCGGCTTGTCGGCCTCGTTGAAGAAGAACGCCGCGTTGCCGGTGTACTCGGGATAGAGGTCGATCTGTCCCTGGATGATTGCCTCGCGCACGACTGGCGTGCCGCCGAGCTGGATCTTCTCGGTGACGGGGACACCATTAGCCTGGAGCACCTGGCTGATGATGTTGCCGATGACGCCACCTTCGGTGTCGATCTTGCTAGAGACCACGACCTGCGCCTGCGCCGCGCCCAATGTCAGTGCCAGCGCCGCGACGGCGCCGAGTATCGTCTTGCCAACCTGCATGATGCACTCCCTTCTGATACCCGGCAGTCCGGGCTTGACAGCCAGCCTATACGAGCCGGCGAGAAACGGCAGCAGCGTTGTATGCTAGTCTATTGGACCCAACGCGAAAAACTGGTCCAGCCCGGGCAGGGGCGCGTGAGAAATCAGTTCCGCCATTGTCTCCTCGGCCTCGAGCTCCGTCTCGATCGCCTCCACTTCCGCCGAAAGGGGCCGATCGGTCTTGTAGAACGCGGCGTGCCGTCGAACGACGTCATAGATCATGGCTGAAACGCCGCTCGGGCGATCGCCCAGAATGTCCATCGCCTGCGCCGAGAGCAGCCCTTCGAGCGCTGCCAGCCGGCGCAACGCCCGCACCTGGCGTTCGAACCGCTCGACCACCAACGGCAGGAACGACGCCTCGTCTTCCATCCCGGCTGCAACGACAAGCGATTGCGCCGACACCGGATTGGCCATTGACAGGGCACGCGCGAACAATTCGCCGGCCAGCTTGATGATCGGACCGAACCCTGTAGCGATTGCGCCGGGGGCAACGAGGTTGATTGGAAGGTCACGGCGGTCGCCGTTGCCTAGGAGAACGCAGCGGTTGAAGGAATTCCGTGCCACGTGGGCCAGCGCGAGCTGTGCCGTCTGAAGGAAGATCGTAACGTCGAGCGGCAGCGAGCCCCCGGACGTCAGCACCTCACGGTCGACAACAACGGGGTTGTCGTCCGTCCGCCCGGTAGCGTTGAGAATGGTGCGGCCGGCGATCAGCAGGCTCTCGAACGTTGCCCCATAGACTTGCGCCATCATCCGCAGGCTGAGCGGATCCTGGATGTGGGTGGCGTTGGGCCACTCCCAGCCCATCGCATTCTCAAAGAGCCAGCCGCCGATCTCCGCCTCACGTGGCGTGCCGACATGGGCGACCGCCTTCCACGGATCGCGCGAAGCGCCAAGGGCGCCGGCGGTGGTCAGGCTTGTCGCTAAGATAACCCGCACGGCCAATGCCGCCTCGCGCACCGTCTCGGCCGCTGCGGCAAAGCCGACCGCATTGACGCTGATCGAGGCAAGGCTGTCGCGCGGCTTGAGCTTGGCAGGCCTGAGCCCGGCTTCGTTGAGAGCAAGGGCGGCGGGCAGCCGGCGGTTGCGGAAGTAGGCCTCGCCGACCCCCGTCAGCACCGCCCCGATCTGTCCCATCAGCCCAATGTCGGCGCAACCGATCGATCCGGTGCGGCGGACCACCGGCACCACATCGGCATCGAGCAGCGAGAGATACGTATCCACCAGCTCCGTCGAGCAGCCGACGCCCCCCGTCAGCGCCGTATTCACGCGAATTGCCATGGCATTGCGCACCACCGAGAGCGGGAATGGTTCGCCCGTGCCGAAGTGGTGGGCCCGCACCAGCCCCATGTTGAAGGCATCGAGGTCATCGGCCGACCATTCGACGTCCTTCATGGCGCCCACGCCGGTGGTCGCTCCATACACCGGCACCCCCGCCGCTATCCGGTCCTCCACAACGGTGCGCGCCGCCGCCACGCCAGCCAGTGCATTTGCGTCGGCTCTGACCGGCACACGATGCCGCCCGATCAGGTTCATGGTCGAAAAATCGAGGGGACTGCCGTCGAGGAAGATTGGTTCGGACATGGACACGCGGATGCGCCGGGCTGGGAGCTGCCCTTCCTTAGCTCAATCGGCGGCAATCTCAACCCGACCACTCTGGTCAGATGCCTGCAACCGCGCTAGCGCTGACGCATGGACAGCAAACCGCTCCTGATTATCGACGGCGACTCGTTTGCGCATCGCTCCTATCACGGGCTGCCGAAAACGATTCGGCGTGCGGGCAACAAAGGGGGCGGCGCCATGGTCGGCTTCGCCAATTACTTGCTGCGCCTATACGAGGAGACACAGCCGCGGGCTGTGATCGTAGGCTGGGACACACTTTCCGCACCCACCTGGCGCGTCTTGGAGTTTGCAGATTACCAGGGCGGGCGCGTGTTCGATGAAGAGCTCGTCGATCAGTTAGAACTGCTGCCGCAGTTCGTGGACGCCTGCGGCTTTGTGAGCGCCAAGGGCCCCGGATACGAGGCCGACGATTTCCTCGCAGCCGCTGTCGCCTTCGAGGGACGGCGCGGCGGGACTGCAATCGTGGCAAGCGGCGACCGTGATGCTTTCCAGCTGGCGTCGGCAAACACGACCATCCTTCACCCTGTGAAGATGGGCGAGATGGCGCGGATCGGCCCTGCCGAGGTGCGGGAGCGCTATGACGTCGAGCCGCAGCAGGTGCCCGACTTCATCGCCCTCCGCGGGGATCCGTCCGACAAGCTTCCGGGCGCCCGGGGTGTCGGTGCCAAGACCGCCGCAAGCCTGCTCCATCGCTACCCCGATCTTGAAGCGATGCTGGCCGACGGCCGCTTCCCGCAGCAGGCTGACGAGCTCCGCCTCTATAGACGCATCGCGACCATGGCCCCGACCGCCCCGATCCCCGACATTCCGGATGTGACCCCGACCTGGTCACGAGCTGCCGCCCAGGCGCGTGAGTGGGGACTCAAGGCGTTGGCCGAGCGCTTGGAGAAACTTGCGGCTTAGCCCCCACCGGGCGCAGCCTTGCACGCCCGTCTGCGGCGATGTAGCAGACGATGCACGCTTCGCGGTGAGCCGGCATAGCTCAGTTGGTAGAGCACCTGATTTGTAATCAGGGGGTCACGGGTTCGAATCCTGTTGCCGGCACCATGCGAGTGCAAGACTGCGCGAGATGCGACTGGCGTCGCTTTCCCAGGAGCCCTTCTTGGCAGCGACAAAGCCCCCAAGCATCCACTTCGTTTCGAGCGGGACTGCGGAAGCCGACGAGGCGACCCATGCACTGCGCCAGCGCTACGGCGACAATGGGTTCGAGGAAGCGGACGTCCTGGTCGCGCTTGGCGGCGACGGACTCATGCTCGAGACGCTGCACCGGGTTATGAACAGGCAGGTCCCTGTCTATGGGATGAACTTCGGCTCGGTTGGCTTCCTGATGAATGAGTTCGGCAGCGACAACCTCCTTGAGCGGTTGGAGCGCGCGAAGCCGACCCACATCTATCCGCTAGCAATGCGCGTCACCGACGCCGCCGGCGCTACCCACGACGCGCTGGCTCTCAACGAGGTGTCCCTGTTTCGCGCCTCATATCAGGCGGTGAAGATTCAGATCGAAGTCGATGGCGCGGTGCGGCTCGAGGAGCTGATCTGCGACGGCGTGCTGCTATCCACCCCCGCCGGATCAACGGCCTACAACCTCTCGGCGCACGGCCCGATCCTGCCGATCGACGCGCCGCTGCTTGCGCTCACGCCCATTTCGCCCTTCCGGCCCCGGCGCTGGCGGGGAGCGATACTCAACAACCATGCCGTGGTGCGGTTCATCACCCACGAGGCGCAGAAGCGGCCAGTCAGCGCGGTGGCCGACAACGTCGAGTTCAAGCACGTCCTCGAGACAATCGTGCGTGAAGACCGGAGCCACCGCGTCACTCTTCTCTTTGACCCCGGCACGAGCCTCGAAGAGCGCGTCCTGACCGAGCAGTTCCGCTACTGAGAATGCCAGGCCTCAGGCGGCTGCCAGAGCAATCCGCTGCGTGGGCGGCAGGGGCAGGTTTCGAGTTTCCCCGCCATCTGCAAATGCCGACATCACGCCCTGCGCCGCCTGGCGGGCAAGGGCGACGTTCTGCTCGGAGAGGTAGCGGAACGCCTCTTCGAGTTCGGCGGGCATCGCCCCCTCATGCTCGACGATCAGCTCCTCGGTCAAAGCCGTGACGACGTAGTGCCGAGCGGCGACATCGTCTTCCAATTGGTTCTCTCGGGCGTGACAGACCACCCGCACGAGCAGGTTGCGCACCGCCTTTGACAGCCCGCACCTTCCGAGCAGGGCGTAGATCGCCGCTCGGCTGCCGCTCTCCAGCAGGCTCTTGGCCTTACGCCGCGGAACCCCGCTGAGCTCCGAAATGCACTCCGCGAAAAACGCAAGCTGGCCGCTGATGGCGGCGTGCAGCATGACCCGCGTCGAAATGCGCTCCGCCTCGATCATTCGGCCTGCATAGGGCCCCTTCCCGCTGCGCGCCTCGCGCTCGCCAATCATCGTCAGTGCAGTATCCGTGCTGTCGCGCAACAGCCGGTCCAGTCGTTCCGGCGCGACCGCACCTTTGACGAGCCGAGTACCGCGCAAGGCCCCAGCCACAACTTCCACGAGGCTCAGCCGGATGTCCGCCGGGAGGTCCGGCCGCCCCAGCAGCGCACCTCGAATAGCGGGATCTCGCCCCTGCCCCTCCGCGATGCCTCGAAGTGTCGCGTCGGACAGCAGCACGTCTCGGCGCCCGAGCAGCTTGAGGACGATCGACCGCTCGCCTCGCGCAATCAGCGCCTCGGCGATCCTGGGGCTCATCCGCTCGCGGGCGGCAATGGCCAACTGCATGGCCGCATCGCCACTCGTAACGAGGCCAAGTAGATCGACATCGATTAATGCCGGGGAGTATTGGGCGACGGCTCGGGCAATTATTGGGCTGTCCTGCAGCAGCGCCAATAGGATAGGTCGCGGCGCCTCTCTGGCATGCAGCAGGCCGTACGCTAGCGCGCCGCGCACCCGCGCCGACGGATCGTCGAGAAACCCGATGAGAGCGGCGTAAAGCGCGGCCTGCTCGTCGGCCGGCCCGGTGTGGCCGAGGTAGGCGAGCGCTGCGAGGTGAGCCGCCTGCCCGCGCTGCTCGCTGTCGTTCGAGGCGCAGAGCTCGAGGAAATCCACATAAGCGACCATAGACGGGCTCCGCTCCAGACTGGAGCAGAGCCTAGTCAGCAGCTCTTAAGGAACGGTTCACCATGTCCCTTAGGCATTCATTGACCATAAAGCTGGGTGAAGAAGGCGCTCGTCGGCGGCGCCTCGGGCGAACTCAGCAGCGCACGCGGCTGTGCTGGAGCCTCCGTGGCGAACAGCGCCGTGAACGACATGTCGGCAGGACCGAATCGTGACGGGAGCACCTCGTCGGGCCAGCGCGGCTCTGGTTTTGCTGCGGTTGCGAGTTGCTGGGCCGGTTGGGCTGGATTGAATGCCGGCAGGTTCGCGTGCTGCGCCACCAGTGCGTGGTAAACCTGACGGATGCTCCGCGCCTTCCCGCCTTCGTAGAATATGCTCGGATTTGCCCGCGCCTGCTTGGGAAAGAGCTTGACGGCCGACTGGTCAGGATCGCTGAGGCCGGCGGTGAACATCTTCTCCGCGCCACTGGCTCCGAGGAAGTGCGCGATGTAGAGCTCGCCGGGGCTCGGCATTCGCCCGAACCGCGCCATCAGGTACTCGCCATTGTTCCGCGTAAAGGCCGCCGCCAGGTCAGCGGCAACCTGCGGATCTTCGCGCAGCTTCAGAACTTCGGCCCGCAACTTGGCATCCTTGATGACGAACTCGCCGCCGTCTTCAGCGATCGCGTCGGCATATTTCTGGTACCCCAGCCGCGGCCCGTCCGACTTCATGACCTCGAGCCACGTGCTGTCGAGGAATTGGAACAATCCCGTTGCCGAGGAGCTTCTCGCCTTCGCGCCGGGATTGAGGCTGCTTTCGCGGATCGCCGTCTGGAGCAGGTAGTCGAAGTCGACATCGCTCTTGTCGCCGGCCTTGACCAGCGAGGTCGCGATCTCCGGCGGCACTGAAATCGGCGTTACGCCCATGGCGAATCCCTTTGTGCCCACCACGCGCCCGCCCCGGTTAAAGCCTCGTTAACCTTCCCAGACGCTCACGACCCTCTCGAGCGACGGCCGCGGCCGGTCCTCGATGGTGGTGCTGGGCGTGCCGATATGGATGAATGCAACGAACCGTTCGCCGGGCTCCGCGCCGAGCATCGCCGAAGCTTCCTCATCGTAAGCGAACCAGCGCGTCACCCACTGCGCCGCGTAACCCATTGCGAACGCCGCATGCTCGAGGTTGAAAGCCACGTTCGCCGCTGAGAGCAGCTGCTCGAACTCGGGTATCTTCTCGCTCGGCTTGGGCGAGCTCAGTACTCCGATGGTAAGCGGGGGGGGCAGGAACCGGTTGCGCTCGACCTCCATGCCAGCTTCGTCCAGCGCCGGATTTCGCGCCTTGGCAAGTTGCGCCAGGCGCTCCCCCGCCCGCGCCCGCGCTCCGCCCGAAAAGAGCACCAGGCGCCAAGGATTGAGCTTGCCGTGATCGGGTACGCGCGTGCCGATCGTCAGGATCGTCTCGAGTTCCGTATCGCTCGGCCCGGGGTCGCGCAGGAAGGCCGGTCCTACCGACCGCCGGGTGAGCAGATAGTCACGAACGGAGGCATTGACGGGCATTGGGCGGTCCTTGCGAGAGGGGGCTCCTTATGACACAGCTTCTCCCAAATCCAAGACTAAGGCATGCGGTCCCGGCTGCCAGTCGCGCCGGGTTGGTCGAGGGGTAGCGGTGGCCGCCAGATACGGATTCGTTTCGCTTTGGGCGGCTGCGATGCTGCTCGGCACCACGCTCGGCATTGCGCAGGACGCGCCTATCCCAGCGCCACGCCCGGCGGATCGCATGCCAGAGGGCACACCTGGGCCGGCCCCTGAACCCGCGCCCCAAGCCGCGCTGCCCACCATCCCTGCAGAGACGCCGGGCGTCCCTGCTCAGGCACCCCGCACCCCGGCTCTATCGGCCATCGCCACGGCCTCGCAGGCTGCCGCAGCCCTGGCCGTCGAGCTTCAGCCGGTGCACCTCAGTGCCCGGATCACTGAAGACGGCGGCGTAATCCCCGAGGGCGTGGTCTGGCGCATTTTCGAGGTGCCGACCGACCCTTCGGGCGAACTGGCACTCGCCGCAAAGTCCGAGGACGCAACCGCGGACGTCAAGCTCGCCCCCGGTCAGTACGTCGTCCACGTCGCCTATGGCCGGGCCCAGGCGAGCGACACGATGGTGGTCGCGACGGGGGAAAACGAGAAGTCGATGGTACTCGACGCGGGCGCCATGCGGCTCAACGCGGCGATCATCGGCGACGTCGCGATCCCGCTGAACCTGCTCACCTTCGACATTTTCTCGGGAAGCAGCGAGACCGAGAACACGATGGTTGCTGACGATCTCAGTGCCAATGACATCCTCACGTTGAACGCGGGGACCTATCACGTGGTCTCCCACTTCGGCTCTGTGAATGCGGTGGTCCGCGCCGACCTGCGTGTAGAGCCGGGCCAGATGACGGATGCAACGCTCTACCATCGCGCGGCGCAGGTCTCGTTCAAGCTCGTGACCGAGGCGGGGGGCGAAGCGATCGCGGACGTGGAGTGGACGGTAAAGACCGCCGACGGCAGCACCGTCTTCTCCAACATCGGAGCATTCCCCGCGACGGTGCTCTCGGAAGGTGACTACCTCGTTCTCGCGAAGCGCGGCGACAACGTCTACAACCGCGAATTCGAGGTTCAGCCGGGAGCGCCGCGTGAGGTGGAAGTCCTCACAACCGTCTACTGAGCCCGGTCAGGCTGCCGGAGACGAGGTGCCCTTGGTGCCGCCGAGTTCGGGATAGGCTATCGCCCGGCCCCTGCCAGCCGCCTTTGCCGCATAGCACGCGGCGTCAGCCTCCCCGATAAAGCCCAGCTGTGGTTCGGCCCCGGTAATGGGCGTGACCCCGATGCTCGCTCCGATCCTGTAGGTCACTCCGCTCCAGGCAAACCGCAGGCCGGCAATCGCCGCGACCACTTTCTGCGCCACGACCATGGCGCTCTCCATGGGGCAGTCGATCAGCAGCAACGCGAACTCATCTCCGCCGATGCGCGCGGCTACATCGTTGCTGCGGCAGCTGTGCCGGATGGTCTCGCCAACCAGCCGGAGCAGGGCATCGCCCGCCGCGTGACCGGCATTGTCATTGACCGGCTTGAAGCGATCGAGGTCGATGAAGCAGAGCGCATGCATGCGCTGCCCCTCGCCAGCCGTGTCGACGGCCGCAGCCAGCGCGCGTTCCAGCGCACTCCGGTTCGGCAGTCCGGTGAGCGGGTCATGGTTTGCAGAGTGCGCCAAGCGCTTTTGCAGCGCCCGGCTGTGGGTGACGTCCTGGAACACCAATACCGCGCCGATTACTCGGCCATCCGGTGTCCGCACCGGCGCCGCCGAGCTTCTGACGTCCCGCCGCTCACCCTTGCGGCTGATCAGCACCACGTCGGCTTCTAGGTAGAACGGCTGACCCCTGGATAAGCACTCGAGCACCGGGTCCTTCACACCCTCGCCCGGAGTCTCCGATTCGATTGCGAAGACCTCGTCGACATTGCGGCCGATCGCATTGGCGGACTTCCAGCCCGTCATCTGCTCGGCCAGCGGGTTCATGAAGGTGATGCAGCTCTGCGCATCTGTCGAAATCACGCCGTCGCCGATCGATTGCAGCGTGACGCGAAGGCGCTCCTTCTCTTCCGCGAGAGACGCCTCGGCAATCTTCAGCCGGGTGATGTCCGTGTCGGTACCGATCGTCCGGATGGGGCGACCCGCAGAATCCCACTCCACTGGACGGCCCCGGCTCAGGATCCAGATGTAGTGCCCGTCGCGATGGCGCTCGCGATATTCGAGGGTGTCGTAGCCATCCTCTCCGTGATCCTGCTTCTTGACCACTGCCCGAATGCGGTCGCGGTCCTCGGGATGCACGCGGGCCAGCCAGGATTCCATTGCCGGATCGACGTATTCGTCAGGCGGGATGCCCCTCATCTTTCGCCACATGGGCGAGTAGTACATACCGTCGGTGCGGACATCGTGGTCCCACACGCCCTGCCCTGCGGCATCGAGAGCCGAGCTCCAGCGGCTTTCCGAGTAGGTGAGCGCCGCTTCCGCCCGTTTCTGCCGTTCGATGTTGATCAGCTGCAAGATGACGTAGAGCGGCCGGCCGGTGCGGTCGCTCCGCAGCACCGAGGCTGAGACGAGCATCCAGATCGCCGAGCCGTCCCGATGACGGAAGCGGAATTCGCCGCGATGCTGGTCGCTTTCGCCCCGCAGCAGCCGGCCGACTTGCAACCCGACCGCAGGGTCATCTGACGACAGCAGTGCATCGACTTCCAGCCCAAGCGCGACGTCGCGCTGGTAGCCGAACATCTCGCAGAAGGCCGCGTTGACGAACAGCAGGCGGCGGTCCACCCCGACCAGGACCATGCCGACCGCAGCCGTCTCCATGATCTGGCGCAGCAGCGCTCCGCTCTGGTCGAAGCGGAGGACCTCCGGATCTTTACGCGAGGCGAGCTCCATGCGCCATTATGGCGCGGTCGAGATTAATGCTCGGCTTACGGCCATCTCCCGCTTTACGTGCTTCCGGCACGCTGCCAAAGCCTTAGCTTGCTGGGGCCGCGCCCGCTGGTATTATCGCAGCAACTCCGGTGCACCTGAAACATGCCAAAGCCCGACCGAAGGCTGGTCCCTATCGTCTCGCTAGACATCGTCGGATATTCCCGCCTGGTCCAGCACAGCGAGGCCCAGACGCTTCGGCTCGTCCAGCGGGGATATGGTGCGCTGGTCGATCGCACGATCGGGGCCGCGGGCGGCAAGGTCTTCAAGACCATGGGCGACGGCATGCTCGCCGAATTCAACAGCGTGGTCGCCGCCGTTGAATGGGCCGCCGGCCTGCAGAAGGCCCTGCACGAGCGGCAGATCAAGGCGCCGGGGGGCGGAATTCTCCAGGCGCGCGCAGGGATCGTTCTTGCCGACGTGCTGGTAAGCGGCGACGACCTGTTCGGCGATGGCGTGAACCTCGCCGTGCGTGTCCAGGGGCAAGCGCCGCCGGGCGGCATCGCCATTACCAAGTGGATGTATGAATACCTTGGCGGCCGTGTGGAACTCGAGTTCACCGACATCGGCCCGCGCGAGCTCAAGAATATCCCCAAAACGGTGCGGATCTTCGTCTGGCACCCCGAACGGACAGTGCGCGCCGAAACAGCGGCGCCGCGCCAGATCGCCCCGTCTAACCGCCCCTCGGTCGTGATCCTTCCCTTCGACAACCTCTCCGGCGAGGCCGACCAAGCGTACTTCGCTGATGCAGTGGTCGAGGAAATCACGGCAACGCTGAGCCGGGTGAAGGACTTCTTCGTAATCGCCCGCAATTCGGCGTTCTCCTACAAGGGACGATCTGTCGACGTCCGCAAGGTCGGGCGCGAGCTCGGTGTCCGCTACGCCGTCGAAGGCAGCGTCCGTCGCGTCGGCGAGCGCGTGCGGATCACGGCGCAGCTGGTCGAGACGGAGACCGGCAACCACATCTGGAGCAACCGCATCGACGGCGCGATCTCCGACCTGTTCGACCTGCAGGATCGCGTCGCCGCGGAGGTCGCGCGGGCACTTCAGCCCTCGATTCGCCGCGCCGAGGTCGAGCGCGCCCGCAGCAAGCGCCCCGACACGCTCGCCGCGTATGACCTCGTGATGAGGGCCCTCCCCCACCTCTGGGCGCACGGCCCCGCCGACAACCTGAGCGCCATCGAACTGCTCGAGCGCGCGCTTGAGCTCGAGCCCCGCTATGCGCTGGCGGCGGCGCTCTCAGCTTGGGCCCACGGCCAGCAGATCGCCTACAACTGGACCGATGACTTCGCGCGGGAGCGCGAGCAGGCGCGCGAACTGATCCAGGTCGCCACCGAGACTGTCGCCGATGATCCGACCGCGCTGACGGCCCTGGCCTCGGCCATGATGCAGATCGGCGGCGACGTGGCGCAGGCGGCAGCGCTCGCGGACCGCGCCCTTTCGCTCGACCCGAACCACGCCTGGGCGT
>JAEZBF010000154.1 GCA_023427545.1 Pseudomonadota bacterium | reverse complement strand
GGCTCATTCCCGCGTAGGCGGGAATCTCTGTTTGGTGGGGGCAGAGGTTGGGAAACGGAGATTCCCGCGTTCGCGGGAATGACCCGGTGGGTGGGGTGGTGTTGGGGGTGACTGCACGACCCCTCATCCGGCTGCCGCCACCTTCTCCCTCAAGGGGAGAAGGCGCTGACTGCCACTTGTGTGCTTGGGGCCGCCCCGCCCCCTCCACCTCCTGGCTCTCGCGGGAGAGGAAGCCTGACTGTGGGGGGCGAGGTGAGTGGCTAGTTCTGCGCGGCGCCGAGGGAGTCGACGAAGACGCGGTCGTAGCGGCCTTTGAGGCTGGTGAGGATTTCGTAGCCGATGGTGCCGGCGGCGTCGGCCTGGTCATCGACGGATAGGGTGGCGCCCAGGATTTCGACCATTTCCCCGGGGCGGGGGAGGTCGGCGCCGAGGTCGGTGAGGTCGAGGGCGACCAGGTCCATCGAGACGCGGCCGGCGACCGGGATCAGGCGGCCGCGGAAGGCGGCCTTGCCGCCGATGCGGTTGTTGGTCGAGGAGAGCGCGCGGAAAAAGCCGTCGGCGTAGCCGAGCGCGATGATGCCGAGGCGGCTGTCGCGGGAGAGGGTTTGCGTTGCGCCATAGCCGACGGTCTCGCCGGCCCGCGCTTCCTTGACTTGCAGCACCGGGATCTCGAGGCCGACGACGCGCTGCATCAGGCTGGGGCGGCCGCTGACGGCGCGGCCGCCATAGACGGCGATGCCGGGGCGGAGCAGCTGGAAGTGGTGCTCGCGGGCGGTGAGGATCGCGGCGGAATTGGCCATCGAGGCGGGGATGCCGGGGAAGCTCTGCATCACGCCGTGAAAGAGGATGAGCTGGGCGCGGTTCTTTTCGTGCATCGGCTCGTCGGCACAGGCGAAGTGGCTCATCACCACTTCGGGCTTCCAGCCCGGCTGCTCGATCATCTGCTTGACCTTGGCCGTCTCGTTGAGGCGGAAGCCGAGCCGGTTCATGCCGGTGTCGAAGTGCAGCGCCGCCGGCCAGGCATTGCCGGTCGTAACGCAATGGGCGAGCCATTCGTCGAGCATGTCGAGCGAGCTCAGCACCGGCATCAGCCGCTCGGTTGAGTAGAGCGCCGCGGCGCCGGGGAAGAGTCCGTCGAGAACGAAGATGTGCGCCTTGGGCAGGAGGCGGCGTACCGTGAGGCCCTCGTCCGGCGTGGCGACGAAGAAGAAGCGCGCTCCGGCAGCGAACAGCGCTTCGCTCACCGGCTCGAGGCCGAGGCCGTAGCCGTTCGCCTTGACCACCGCGCCGGTGATCGCCGCCTGGCCGACGCGGTCGAGCGCCAGCCAGTTGAGCTTGAGCGCGCCGAGGTCGATGGTGAGCCTGCCCGCAAGGCCTGCGGTGATTGCGGGCATGGCTATTCCATGCGCTCGGGCAGGTAGTCGGCGCGGGCGAGATTGGCGAAGCGGGTGAACTGCGCCTCGAAGGCGAGCTGCACGGTGCCGGTCGGGCCGTGGCGCTGCTTGCCGATGATGACCTCGGCGCGGCCGTGCACCAGCTCCATCTCCTCCTGCCACTTGAGGTGCTCGGGCGTGCCCTCCTTGGGCTCCTTGTTCTTGAGGTAGTACTCCTCGCGGTAGACGAAGAGCACCACGTCGGCGTCCTGCTCGATCGAGCCCGATTCACGCAGGTCGGCGAGCTGCGGGTGCTTGTCGTCGCGGTTTTCCACCTGACGGCTGAGCTGGCTGAGCGCAATGATCGGCACCTCGAGCTCCTTGGCGAGCGCCTTGAGCGTGGTGGTGATCTCGGTGAGTTCCTGCACGCGGTTCTCGCTCGATTTGCGCGACGAACCGGAGAGCAGCTGGAGGTAGTCGACGACGATCAGGTCGAGCCCCTTCTGCCGCTTGAGGCGGCGGGCGCGGGCCGCGAGCTGGGCGACCGAGAGGCCGCCGGTATCGTCGATGAAGAGGGGGATCGCCGCCATCGTGTTGGAGACGTCGACCAGCCGGCCGAACTGGCTCTCGTGGATGTTGCCGCGGCGGATATCCGATGAGGAGATCTGCGCCTGCTCGGCGAGGATACGGGTGGCGAGCTGCTCGGCGCTCATTTCGAGGGAGAAGAAGCCCACCTGGCCGCCATCGGTGGTCTTGCGGTGGCCGTCGGGCGTGACCTCGCCCTTCCAGCTCCTGGCAACGTGGAAGGCGATGTTGGTCGCAAGCGATGTCTTGCCCATCGCCGGACGGGCGGCGATGATGATCAGGTCGGAGCGCTGCAGCCCGCCCATCAGGCGGTCGAGGTCGGTGAGGCCGGTCGCGGTGCCCGAGAGGGTGCCGTCGCGCTGGTAGGCCTCGCCGGCCATCTTGATGGCTTCGGTGAGCGCCGCGTTGAACGCCTGGAAGCCGCCGTCGTAGCGGCCCTTCTCGGCGAGGTCGAAGAGCGATTTTTCGGCTTCCTCGATCTGCTTGTTGGCGGTCTGCTCGACGTCGGCGTCGTAGGCCGTCGCCACCATCTCCTCGCCGATCTGGATGAGGTTGCGGCGGATCGCGAGATCGTAGACCGACTGGCCGTAGTCGGCGGCGTTGATAACGGTGGTGGCTTCCGCCGCGAGCCGCGCGAGGTATTGCGGCATGGTGACGTCGGCGATCAGCTGCTCGGGCAGGAAGGTCTTGACGGTGATCGGGGTCGCGGTCTTGCCGGCGCGGATGATCTTGCCGCAGATCTCGAAGATTTCCCGGTGCACCGGCTCGTAGAAGTGCTCGGGCAGCAGGAAATCGGAGACGCGGTAGAACGCCTCGTTGTTGACGAGGATGGCGCCCAGCAGCGCCTGCTCCGCCTCGACGTTGTGCGGCGCGAGCCGAAAGCTCTTTTCTGCGGCCCCGCCCTGGAGGCGGAGGACGTTGGTGTCTGCCATGCGATGCGATCCCGTTAGGGCTTTCTTAACCCCGCGGCACGAGTCGAAGCACGACTCATCGGCGGGCAATTTGCGCTCTGTGATGTGCGGGGAAAGCGGTAAAGGTTTGTCTAGCGGCCGACCAGAGCCGCGTCAGGCGAATCGTATGACGGTGTCGCCGTGTGGGATGGGTGAAGCGGGAGGAGACATGCGAAGGACACACACCGGCGGGTGCCATTGCGGCGCGGTGCGGTACGAGGCCCAGCTTGATCTGGCCGAGGGGACGTTCCGCTGCAATTGCTCGTTGTGCCGCCGGGCGCGCAGCTGGGTGGCCGGAGGAATGCCGGAGCATTTGCGTATCGTCGCCGGCGAGGACGTGCTCGGGCGGTACAGCGCGACCAGCCCCGAGCACGAGCACTGCTTCTGCACGAGATGCGGCATCCGCGTCTTCAGCCGCGGCACGATCGAGGGCCTCGGACCATTCCTGACGGTGCAGATCGCTTCGCTGGATGACGCCAGCTACGAGGAGGCGAAGACGGCGCCGGTGATCTTCCAAGACGGGCTGCACAACAACTGGATGAATCCGCCGCAGGATACCCGCGCGCTCTAGCCGGAGCCCGGCTCAGGACATCTGCTCGAGCCGCCCGATCACGCGCTGCAGCATGGCATAGAGCTGGGCCTGCTCCTCCGCGGTGAGGTCGCCGAGGGCTTCGGCGTTGACGGCCTGGCCGGCCGCGGCGACGAGCTGCATCTTCTGCCGGGCGAGGGGGCTCAGCGCGTGCAGCGTGCTGCGGCGGTCCGATGGATCGGACGAGCGCTCGAGCAGGCCGTCGCGCTCCATGCGGGCGAGGGTCCTGGCCATCGTCGGCTGCTCGACCGAGGCGCGCCGCGCCAGTTCGGTCTGCGACAGCGGCTCGCCGGCGATCAGCGCAAAGAACACCGGCATATAGGCCGAGCTGACCCCGGTGCCCGCAAGCCGGCGGTCGATGGCGCGCGCGAAGAGGCGGGCAGCCCAGTTGGTCAGGTAACCGGCGGACTTGGTGCGATCGACGGCCATGTGTATAGCTTGCTATGCAAATGTATAGTGTGCTATGTAACGTGCATTCGCCACCTCCGGCAAGGAGAACCGCCATGTCCGCCAAGAGTACGCCGCAGCGCTACGGCAACGTCGCCATTGCCATCCACTGGGCCAGCGCGCTCGCAATCGTGGTGGTGTTCGCCCTCGGCCTGACCGCGGCCAACACGGCCGACCCGGCGGTCGAGGTCAACCTGGTGCGGGGGCATGTGATCCTCGCGATCCTCGTGCTGCTGCTGACGCTGCTGCGCATCGTCTGGTGGTGGTTCGCGGACCGGCAGCCCGCGCCCGTAGCCGGCCAGCCGCACTGGCAGCAGCTCGCGGCGAGCCTGGTGCACCGGGCGATCTACCTGGTGATCCTGCTGATGGCGGCGAGCGGCATCGGGACGCTGGTGCTGTCGGGGGCAGGACCGGCGATCATCGCCGGGACGGTGCTGCCCGATTTCGAGCGCGTGCCGCCGTTCCTCGTGCACGAACTGACCAGCCGTCTGATGCTTGTGCTGCTCGGCGCCCATGTGCTGGCGGCGCTCTACCACCAGTTCGTGCGGCGGGACGGGCTGCTGGCGCGCATGGGGGTGGGGCGGGCGTGAGGCCTGCCGCTTCGCCGCTGGAGGACGAGGAAGGCAGGAGGGCGAGCCGCTGGCGCCGCAAGTCTGGGGCCTCGCGTCGAGCGCGAGGATGACGAGCGGTGGAGGTGGATGGGTGGTGGCCCCGCACTGGCTCACAAAGAAAAGGCCGGGAGCGATCCCGGCCTTTCGTCTTGCTTCTGCGCGGCCGATCAGGCGTCGCGCTGGCGTTCCATTTCGGTGCCCATCCCGCCGGTCGGCTCGGACGTGGCGTCAGTCGCCGAGAGATCGTCCTCGTTGGGGGCGATCTCGTCCTCTTCGTCCTGGTCGTAGCTGGGGACCGTGAGATCCTCGCCCTTGGCCTGGCGGGCGGCCTCGTCCTCGGATCGGGCGACGTTGACGTTGACCGTCACCGCGACCTCGGCGTGGAGGTTGAGCGCCACAGAGTGCATGCCGACCGTCTTGATCGGGTTCGCGAGATCGACCTGGCTGCGCCCGACGGTGAACCCATCGGCCGCGAGCGCCTCGATGATGTCGCGGGCGGCGACCGAACCGTAGAGCTGGCCGGTTTCGCCGGCCTGGCGGATGATCACCACGGTGCGGCCGTTGAGGCCCTGCGCGATGCCGGCAGCCGCCTCGCGGCGCTCGGTGTTGCGCTTCTCGATCTCGACGCGCTCGTTCTCGAACCGCTTGCGGTTCGCTTCGGTCGCGCGGAGGGCCTTCTGCTGCGGCAGCAGGAAGTTGCGGGCGAACCCGTCCTTGACGTTGACCTCGTCGCCGATCTGGCCCATCCGACCAACGCGCTCGAGCAGAATGACTTTCATTGGATTGAACTCCTGGCTGTCCCGGGAACAGTCCCGGTTAGGAGCGGCGGACCATTCCGCCACCCCAACGTTTCGCTCCGTGCGATCCGGTCGAAGCCGGCTGGCGGAGGATCAAAACTGAATCCCGGCGTTCGCCGGGATAACAGTGAAGGTGAGGTGCTTACTGCACCGCGTAGGGCATGATGCCGATGAAGCGCGCGCGCTTGATGGCACGGGCGAGCTCGCGCTGCTTCAGCGCCGAAACGGCGGTGATGCGCGAGGGGACGATCTTGCCGCGCTCGGACACGTAGCGGGAGAGCAGGCGGACGTCCTTGTAGTCGATCTTGGGCGCGTTGGGGCCCGAGAAGGGGCAGGTCTTGCGGCGGCGCTGGAAGGGCCGGCGCGCGGTGGTCGTCGTCAGGTCACGAATGGCCATGATGGGAAATCCTTTCGATTAGAACCGGCGGGGGCGGCGTTCGCGGTCGCCGAAGCCACCGCGGTCGGGACGGCCGCCGCGATCGCCGCGATCATCGTCGCGGTCGCGCTTCTGCATCATCGCCGAGGGGCCTTCCTCGAGCTCATCGACGCGGATGGTCATGAAGCGCAGGATGTCTTCGTTGATGCGCATCTGGCGCTCCATCTCGGCAACGGCGGCGGCCGGAGCGTCGATGTTGAGCAGGCTGTAGTGCGCCTTGCGGTTCTTGCGGATGCGGTAGCTGAGGGACTTGAGGCCCCAGTACTCGTTCTTGGTGACCTTGCCGCCGTTGTCGGCGAGGACCTGGGTGAGGTTGTTGGTCATTTCCTCAACCTGCTGCGCGGACACGTCCTGCCGCGCCAGGTAGATATGCTCGTAGAGGGCCATGCGGCGCCGTCTCCCTTGCGGTTGCAACCATCGCTTCGTTGGCGCGGAGCCTCTCTGAAGCCCCGGGAGAGGCGTCAAAGCAGTCTTCAAAAGAGCGGGAACACGGGAGGCCGGGCGAACCCTACCACGCCTGCCTTGCGGCAATACGCAGCCCTCCGTTCAGCCCCCGGCCGAACGAATGCGCGCGGTACATAGGGGCAAAGTGGCGCGAAAGCAAGAATTACGCTGCGTCGAGCCGATAGGGACGGATCAGCACCTCGGCGGGGATGCCCCAGGCGTCGTGAAGCTTGCGCGCCATATCGAGCGTGATCGCCCGCTTACGGTTCAGCACCTCCGAGGCGCGTGACTTCGAGCCGAGAACCTCGGCGAGGTGCTTCACCTGAAACCCACCGAGCTCCATCCGGTAGCGGATAAGCTCGACGGGGTCGGCATGTTCGATCGCCCAATGGCGTGCTTCGTAGGCCTCGATGAGGTCCCCAAGGATTTCAAAGCGGTCCGCCTCGGGGGAGCCGTGAGGCGGTTCCTTGTCGAAGTACTGTTCGATCTCCGCCAGAGCCCACCGGTAGTCGGCTTCAGATCGGATTGGCCTGATATCCATCAAACGGTCCTCGCATCGATCCGGTCATACTCCGCATGGGTCCCGACGAACTTGATGAGCACCTGCCCGTATCCGTAGGAAACCCGGACGATGAGCCGGTGCTTATTGCCGCCAACGTCGAAGATGATCCGGTTATCGGCGACGAAATCGACGGTTGAACCAAACATCGCCTTCACGTCGGCTGGTCCGCGCCATTGTGCGCCGCTGACCAGGGAAAACCACTTCCTTAGCGGTGCCTCGGCGGCTGGGTAGCGTTGCCAGAACTCCCGCAACGCCGCTTTCGCAATGATCCGCACCCACAGAAGTTCCCATGATGGGAACTGGTCGTCAAGGTGCCACTCGAGGTGCCGGTCTGTGCTGGTGAGCGACAGCGACATTTCTGCCCGCAGCGGACGTTGTGGGACGTGCTTCGCATCGTGGCTGAACCGGGCTGAACCGGGCTGGACGGATGCGCTGGCGGCGCTGCTGTCCAAGCGCTACGTGCCGGCTGTCGGCAAGCGGGTCGGGATCGTGCTCTGCATCGCCAGTACGAACGCGGCCAGCTTCGCCGGCTGAGGGCGGCTGGACAGCGGCGGCAGAGCGCGACATAGAAGGCCGCAACGACACTGGATCGTTGAGGAAAGCCGACATGGCCAAGCGCGCATTCACCTTTCCCGGACAGGGCAGTCAGGCCGTAGGCATGGGCCGCGATCTCGACCTCGCGTTCCCCGAAGCACGGGCAGTGTTTTCAGAGGTCGACGATGCGTTGGGCCAGAAGCTCTCGCCGATCATGTTCGAAGGGCCCGATGAGACCCTGCGGATGACCGAGAATGCCCAGCCTGCGCTGATGGCCGTGAGCGTCGCGGTGGTGCGGGTGCTGGCGGCGCGCGGGGCCGGCGTGGCCGAGACAGCGGCCTTCGTCGCGGGGCACTCGCTGGGCGAGTACTCCGCGCTCTGCGCCGCCGGGGCGCTGTCGCTGGCCGACACGGCGAGATTGCTGCGTATCCGCGGGCAGGCGATGCAGCAGGCGGTGCCGGTTGGGCAGGGTGCGATGGCAGCGATCCTCGGGCTGGATTTGCCCGCCGTGCTCGAGGTTGCCGCTGAGGCGGCACAGGGGGAGGTCTGCGGCGTCGCGAACGACAATGCGCCGGGGCAGGTGGTCGTTTCTGGCACTGCAGCGGCGGTAGCGCGGGCGATCGACCTCGCGAAGGCGCGCGGCGCGAAGCGGGCGCTGCCGCTGCCGGTGAGCGCCCCGTTCCATTGCGCGCTGATGGAGCCCGCGGCCACCGTTATGCAGGGCGCGCTGGCGGAAGTGGACGTGCACGAGCCGGTGGTGCCGGTCGTCGCCAACATGGTGGCGGGACCGATCAGCGACCCGTCCGAGATCCGGGCGCGGCTGGTGGAGCAGGTGACCGGAATGGTGCGCTGGACCGAGAGCGTGCAGTGGCTTGCGGGCGAGGGCGGGGTGACCCAGCTCGTCGAACTCGGCTCGGGCAAGGTGCTGACGGGCCTGGCCAAGCGCATCGCGCCCGAGATCAATGCCGTGGCGGTGGGCACTCCGGCCGAGGTCGAGGCGTTCCTGGGTACGCTGAACCAGTGAGCCCGGACCTCGTGGTTCGACAAGCTCACCATGAGGTCCTCAGAAGGCACCGGGTTTTCGGTAATCATCCTTGTGAGCTTGTGCTGAATCAGTCTCTGCAAAGGAGCGCATAAATGTTTGATCTCACGGGTAAACGCGCGCTGGTGACCGGCGCGAGCGGCGGCATCGGGCAGGAGATCGCCAAGGCGCTCGCGGGCGCCGGCGCCAAGCTCGCGGTCAGCGGCACGCGCATCGACAAGCTCGAGACGGTTGCCAACGAGATCGGCGGCGCGGCGGTCCTGCCGTGCAACCTCAGCAAGCTCGACGAGGTCGACAAGCTGGTACCCTCGGCCGAGCAGGCGCTGGGTGGGCTGGACATCCTCGTCAACAACGCGGGGATGACGCGCGACAACATCTTCCTGCGCATGAAGGACGAGGAGTGGGACGACGTCATCGCGGTGAACCTGACCGCGGCATTCCACCTCAGCCGGGCGGTGCTCCGCGGGATGGTGCGCCAGCGCTATGGGCGGATCATCGGCATCACCTCAGTGGTGGGGGTCGCCGGTAACGCCGGGCAGGGCAACTACGCGGCGTCCAAGGCCGGCCTCATCGGCATGACCAAGGCGCTGGCCCAGGAGGTTGCGCCGCGAGGGATTACCGTCAACACCATCGCGCCGGGGTTCATCACCTCTGCGATGACCGATGAACTCAATGACAAGCAGCGTGAAATGATCATGCAGCGGGTGCCGGCGCAGCGGCTGGGGACCGGCGCCGAGATCGCGGCGGCGGTGGTATTCCTAGCCAGCAGCGAGGCCAGCTACATCACCGGCCACACCCTCAATGTCAATGGCGGCATGCTGATGATCTAGCCGTTATACGGCCGCTCCGAGAGGTGCAGGGAACGCGCGGCGGGGCGCCGCCGTTGCCTATCTTGCGGGCGGTGGGAACGCGACCTACAGTCCGCTGTGCGAAAGCTCGCATGGCCTTGAACTTTCCGCTCCGCGCTAATAACAACCACCCGAACCCGGTTACGGTAAAAGGAAGTCCAATATGAGCGATATCGCCGATCGCGTCCGCAAGATCGTTGTCGAGCACCTGAATGTCGACCCCGAGAAGGTGGTCGAGAAGGCCAGCTTCATCGACGATCTGGGTGCGGATTCGCTCGACCAGGTGGAACTGGTGATGGCGTTCGAAGAGGAGTTCTCCGTCGAGATTCCGGACGACGCTGCCGAGTCCATCCAGACGTTCGGAGACGCCGTCAACTTCCTGACCAAGGCGGTCGGCTGAACGGCGCCGACGATCCTGCAATCGCGGGTCGCGCCGGTTTGGGGCAACCGCTGCGGCCACGCCACTTCGATGGCTGACCACTGATGGAACTGCGCCGCGTCGTCGTCACCGGGATGGGGCTGGTCACGCCGCTTGGTTGCGGCGTCGAAGCGACGTGGTCGCGTATCCTCGCCGGCGAAAGCGGCGCGGTGCGCATCACCGACTTCGAAGTCGAGGACCTCGCCTGCAAGATCGCCTGCCGCATCCCGCTCGGGGATTCCTCCGAGGGCAAGTTCAATCCCGACGAGTGGATGGATACCAAGGACCAGCGCAAGGTCGATCCGTTCATCGTCTATGCGATGGCTGCCGCCAAGCAGGCGATCGACCATGCCGGGATCGAGCCCAAGACCGACGAAGAGCGCGAACGCACGGGCGTGCTGATCGGCTCGGGCATCGGCGGGCTGGGCGGCATCTACGAGACCTCGATAACGCTGCATGAGCGTGGTCCGCGGCGCGTCAGCCCGTTCTTCATTCCCGGCCGGCTGATCAACCTCGCTTCGGGATACGTTTCCATTCGCTTCGGCCTCAAGGGGCCGAACCATTCGGTGGTGACCGCCTGCTCGACGGGCGCGCACGCGATCGGCGACTCGTGGCGGCTGATCGCCATGGGCGATGCGGACGTGATGGTCGCGGGCGGTGCGGAGTCGGCGGTCAACCGCATCGCGATCGCGGGCTTTGCCGCCTGCCGCGCGCTCTCGACGGGTTTCAACGACACGCCGGAGAAGGGGTCGCGGCCCTACGACAAGGATCGCGACGGCTTCGTGATGGGCGAGGGGGCAGGGATCGTCGTGCTCGAGGAGTACGAGCGGGCCAAGGCGCGCGGTGCGACCATTTATGGCGAGGTCATCGGCTACGGCATGTCGGGCGATGCCTACCACATCACCGCGCCGGCCGAGGACGGCAACGGCGGGTTCCGGGCGATGCAGGCGGCGATCAAGCGCGCCGGCATCAGCGCGGCCGACATTGACTACATCAACGCGCACGGCACCTCGACGCCGCTGGGGGACGAGATCGAACTGGGCGCGGTGACGCGCCTGCTCGGCAACGCCGCCGGAAACGCTGCGATGTCCTCGACGAAGTCGGCGATCGGGCACCTGCTTGGGGCGGCCGGATCGGTCGAAGCGATCTTCTGCCTGCTGGCCATGCGCGACAACATCGCCCCGCCCACGATCAACCTCGACAATCCTTCGGTCGAGACGCCGATCAACCTCGTGCCCCACAAGCCGGTGCAGAAGCGCATCGACATCGCGCTGAACAATTCGTTCGGCTTCGGTGGCACCAACGCCTCGCTCATCTTTCGTAAGCTGAATTAGCCGTTGGCGGCCGCGGCGCGAGCCTTGTCACGCCCCAATTCGTCTAGAAGATAGCCCGTCACATCAGGGACCTAACCGCATGGCGGACCGCAAAACCCGGCGCAACCGGCGCCGCAACGGCTTCGTCGAGATCGCCAACGCAGTGCTCGGCCTGCTTGTCATCGGCATCGTGCTAGCCGTAGGGGTGCTGTTCTGGGGCGGCCAGCAGTTCTACGCGCGCGGACCGGCGACGGCAGACACGACCTTCGTGGTCGAGCGCAATTCGGGCGCAACGGTCATCGGCCAGCGGCTCGAGGACCAGGGGCTGATCAGCAATCGCTTCGTCTTCTACGCCGGCAGCTATGCCCTCAAGAAGCAGCGCGAGATCAAGGCCGGCGAGTTCCACATCCCCGCCGGCGCCAGCATGGCCGATATCCTCAAGGAGTTTACCGAGGGCAAGCCGATCCAGCACGCCGTGACGGTGCCCGAGGGGTACACCGCGTTCCAGGCTATGGAGCGGCTGAAGGCCGAGGCGGTGCTGGTCGGCGACATCGCGAGCTTGCCCGAGGAGGGCACGATCCTGCCGCAGACCTACCACTTCGACCGGGGTGCAACCCGAGCCTCGGTGCTCGAGCGCATGCAGGCCGACATGAAGGCTGCCGTCGCCGACGTCTGGAAGAACTGCGATCCGGAAGTCTGCGGGCCCGAGCAGATCGTCAAGACGCCCGAGCAGCTGGTGATCCTGGCATCGGTGGTCGAGAAGGAAACCGGCATCGCCAGCGAGCGGCCGCAAGTCGCGGCGGTGTTTCTCAACCGCCTCAAGCGCGGGATGCGGCTGCAGTCCGACCCCACCATCATCTACGGCATCACCAAAGGGGTCAGCGTGCTCGGGCGCGATCTCAAGAAGTCCGAGATCGAGGCGAAGAACGACTACAACACCTATCAGATGGAAGGCCTGCCCAAGGGGCCGATCGCCAACCCGGGGCTCGATGCGCTGAAAGCGGTCGCTCACCCGGCCAAGACGAACGACCTCTACTTCGTTGCGGCGGGAGCCGATCCGTCCAAGGGGCACCTGTTCGCGCCGACCTACAAGCAGCACCAGCAGAATGTTGCCAAGTACCGCCAGGCGCTGCGCCAGGCCAAGATCGACGACGAGGCCGAGGCGGCGCGGGAAGCTCTCGCGGCACAGCAGGCCGAAGCCGCGGGCGAGGACGTTCCGGAGGATGCAGCGCCGGCCGGCGCACAATGAGTGCGGCGCTTGCCAGCATGACCGGCTATGCCCGCGTCCGCGGAGTGCGGGCGGGGGCGGCATTCTCGTGCGAGGTGAAGTCGGTCAACAGCCGCGGGCTGGAAATGCGGATGCGGCTGCCGCCCGGCATGGATGCGCTCGAGCCGGAGGTCAGGCGGCGCGCAGGCGCCGTGCTGCAGCGCGGCTCGATCACCTACACGCTCAACGTGCAGCGGGAGGGCACTGGCGGCGACGTGGTGGTCAACCGGCAGGCGCTGGATACAGTGCTTGCGGCGCTGCGCGAGCTGTCGGGCGAGATCAACGCGCCGGCGCCCCATCTCGAGGGCATCCTCGCGATCAAGGGTGTGGTCGAGCAGCGTGAAGCTCCGCTGGATGAGGCGGCAGAAGATGAGCTGAACCAAGCGATTCTCGCTGCCACGGACCAGGCGCTGAAAGAATTGGTGCAGGCCCGCCGCAGCGAAGGGGCGCAGCTGGCGTCCGTGCTGACTCAGCGGCTCGACGAGATCGCCGCCCTCGCCGCCGCTGCAGAGGCGCATCCGAGCCGCTCGCGCGAGGCGATCCTCGAACGGCTGCGGGGGCAGGTCGCCGAACTCTCCGCGCAGGGCCTGCCGGAGGAGCGGCTGGTGCAGGAAGCGCTGCTGCTCGCGACCAAGGCCGACATCCGCGAGGAGCTCTATAGGCTGACCGCGCACAACATGGCGGCCCGCGCACTGCTGGCGCGGGGCGGCGCCGTCGGACGAAAGCTCGATTTCCTGTCACAGGAGCTTAACCGCGAGGCGAATACGCTCTGCGCCAAGAGCAATGCCGTGGACCTGACCGCGATCGGCCTTGACCTCAAGGCGGTGATCGATCAGTTCCGCGAGCAGATCCAGAACATCGAGTAGGCTATGGAGACGATTGCGCGCAGGGGGGTCATGCTGGTGATCGCCTCGCCCTCGGGGGCGGGGAAGAGCTCGATCTCGCGCGCCGTCATGGCTTCCGACAAGAACATCGAGCTCTCCGTGTCGGTGACAACGCGTGCCAAGCGGCCCAGCGAGGTGGAAGGGGTCCATTACCACTTCATCTCGGTCAAGGAATTCGAGCGGATGCGCGCCGACGG
>JAEZBF010000113.1 GCA_023427545.1 Pseudomonadota bacterium | reverse complement strand
ACCCAAGCCGGTCGTGATGATCCTCGGCATGCTCAACAACCGCAGCCCGGCGGATTTCCTCGCCCCGTTCCGCGAGCTGGTGACAAGGGTGGTTGCCGTCGACATCCCGGGCGAAGCCAATGCGCATCCGCGCGCCGTAATCGCGGATGCGGCGCGGCAGGCCGGCTTCGACGCCATGGCGGCGCGTTCGATTAAGGCGGCGCTACGTGTGGCCGCCGAGGTCGCCGGCGCGCGCGTGGTGATCTGCGGCTCGCTCTACCTCGCGGGGCACGTTTTGGCGCAGAACGGCACGCCGCCGCAGTAGCCCCTTAACCGGCGCTACGCGCCGCCCTCACCCGCCCCGCGGGAGAGGGGAAAGGACCAACACCCTCTCCGACGATTCCCCTCTCCCGTGGGCGGGACAGGGTGCCCGAATGGCGGGTGAGGGAAAGCCTAGAACCGGGCGTCCTCGAGGCCGACGAACGCATCGACCGGCGAGTTGCGGTTGAACGGGATGTCGCCGCAGAGCGCATCGACCACCGCCCGCTGCATTGGTTCGGCATTCATGTACGCGTTGATGTAGGTGGGCACCCGCGGCGCATCGTAGAGCAGGTAGGGATAGCCGAACGACACCATCGCCGTCGGGATGTCGCGCCAGTAGCGGCTCATCGCCTTGGCCAGGTCGCCGTGTAGCTTCATCCAGTCGATGAAGATGTGGCTCCGCGTGAGCAGCGTCTCCTCGCCGAAGAGATAGAGCATGAGGTCGTGCCGGCCCGGCTCGATCGGCTGGTCGGGCGCGTGCATCGTCACCTCGAAGCCGCGCGCGCGGAGCAGGTCGGGGACGATGAACGGCATCGTCGCGAAGGGCGTCACGATACCCGGCGTGACGACCAGCACGCGGCGGTGCCGCTCGAGGCTGAGCGGCAGCAGGCCCTGCACGTCCTTGACCAGGGTCGGCGCGCTCCGGATCACCGCGTCGGCAGCGGCGATCTTTTCGGCAGTTGGCCGCGCGACGGCGCTGTTGCGCTGCGTGGTGCGATGCAGGCCGAGCGCTGCCTTGAGGGCGAGATTGCGCAGCACCGCATCCTCGAGCCGGTCCTGCGGCAGGCGTCCATCGCCGATGGCCTCGGCAATAAAGCCGGCATCCTCCTCGGGCGCGTTCGAGAACAGGATCGTGTCGCAGCCGTTGGCGATGATCTCTGGGATGTGCTCGCGGCGCGCCGACCACGCCGATAGCCCGCCCATGCCCGTCGAATCGGAGAGGATGAGGCCGTTGAAGCCGAGCCGCTCGCGCAGCAGCCCCTGGTTGATCTCGCGGCTGATGGAGGCCGGGCGAAACGCATCCTGGCGGGTGCTCGGGTTCGCCATCCGCACGAACGCGGGAAATGCGATGTGCGCGCTCATTACCGACATCACCCCGGCCAATATGGCAGCGCGGTAGAGCCGGCCGAACGTCGCTTCCCACTCCTCGACCGGCAGCGGATTGATCGTCGTCACCAGGTGCTGGTCGCGGTCGTCGTAGCCTTCGCCCGGGAAGTGCTTGGCCGTCGCCGCGATGCCGGCCCGCTGGAACGCCTCGATCTGCACGAGCATGTGCCGCTCGATCGTTGCGACGTCGCTGCCATAGCCACGCGTCGCAACGATGGCGCTGCGGAACGCCGCGTTGATGTCGAGGACGGGCGTGAAGCTCCAGTTATAGCCGGCCGCATGCGCCTCTTCGGCCATGATGCTGCACACCGTGCGGGTCGCCTCCACGTCGTCGACCGCAGCCAGCGCCAGCGGGTTGGGCACCATGGTGCCGAACGGCAGGCTCATGCGGCTGCCCTCGAGGTCGCCCGAGACGGTCAGCGGCACCGGGGCTGCGGCGTTGAAGGCGGCAAGGATCGCCTGCTCAGCCTCGAGGTTGGCGCCCATGATGCGGGTGATGCCGCCCGGCCGGAAGGCCTGCTGTGCCGCGAGCGCCGCCGGATCGTCCCCGAACGAGCGCAGCACGAAGAGCTGGCGGATGCGGTCCTCTCCCGAGAGGCGGGCGAAGGTCTCCGCCACCCAGGCGCGCGCCTCGGCGTCGAGGTTGAACGGCGCCGAAGCGAAGCTGTCGATGGTCACTGGGCTTCGAGCCACTTGACGAGCTGCGCCCGCGACTGCCCGGCGCCGACCCTGATGTCGGCCGGCTCGCCGTTCTTGAAGACGATCATCGTGGGCATGGCGCGCACGTTGTAGCGCACGGTCGTCGAGGGGTTCTCCTCGACGTCGAGCTTGACGATCTTGACCTTGCCCGCGAGCTCGGCCGACAGCGCATCGAGGATGGGGTCCATCGCCTTGCAGGGCGGGCACCACTCGGCCCAGAAATCGACCAGCACCGGCAGCGGTGAAGCGAGCACCTCGGCGGCAAAGCTCTGGTCGGTGACGGCAAGGGACATGGTCGGCTCCATCGGTGGTTGCCGATGGAGGTTAGGCGGAGTCGGTCGAGCGGGGAAGTGGGTGTGCCGCGCCCTGTGGTTCGACAGGCTCACCATGAGGGCTGCTGCAGACCCGGTGCTCGTCAGCCCCTCATGGCGAGCATGTCGAGCCACGAACCACGAGGTCCGGGCACCCTTGCCCACAAAACGGAAACGCGGCCGGTCATCCCGGCGGCGTCAGCGACACACTTCTGCCGATCAGCTCAGGCAGCGTGGCTGCTGAGCCACTTGCTCAGGCCGGCCTTGGGCGTACCGGCGCCTATCTTCATGTCGGCCGCTTCGCCGCCCTTGAAGAGGATCATGGTCGGGATCGAGCGGACGCCGTACTTGACGGTCGTCGAGGGGTTCTCGTCGACGTTGAGCTTGACGATCTTGATCTTGCCTTCGAGCTCGCCGGCCAGCTCATCGAGCACGGGGGCGATCGCCCGGCAGGGCCCGCACCACTCTGCCCAGAAATCGACCAGCACGGGCTCTTTCGAGTTCAGGACTTCCTCGCCGAACGTGGCGTCGGAAACATGCGTTGTCATGTGGGGATTTGCCTTCAGTTTGGAAGAACGGGCTTCTTGCGCAAAAGCTAGGAAGAGTCGAGTGCACGAGCAAGCTTTGTCACGTCATGGTGAAACCCTCGACCGCTGAAAGCAGGGGCGCTGCGGGCAGAATCATCAATGTTTCCGGGGTTGTCCAGAGGATCGCGGCTTCGATCGCGTGCCTGGGGAAGAGCTGTCGTGCAAGCAGCGCATAGAGACCGAGCTGGGTCAGGTAGGCGTCCTTGACGCTGGTCGGCGAGGGGCGCTCGACGGCATCGGACTTGAAGTCGACGACGAGCGCCTTGTCCGCCGTTACCACCAGCCGGTCGATGCGGCCGGCAAGCCGGATCGGCGTGCCGCGGCGTGTCGCGCTGGCGAGGAACGGCACCTCGGCGCGGCTCTCCGGCCCGAAGATGTGCGCCAGCTCGGGCGCGGTGAGGATGCCGATCGCCTTGGCCGCAAGCCCGGCGTGGAGATCGGGCCGGTCCGGCAGCAGCGCCGCCAGCGCCTTGAGCGCCACCTGCTCGCGCTCCGCCGCCGCAATCTTGGGCAGGTGCTGGAGCAGCGCGTGCAGCGCGATGCCCTGCTTGCGCGCCGTCTCGGCATCGACCGCCGCCTCGGCGTTGGTCTGCAGCACGCGCGCGGTGTCGGCGGCTTCGAACGCCGAGGACGGCCGTATCACCTCGATGCGCCGGTGCGCCGGCAGCGGCGCAGGCGTCCATTGCGCGGCGGGCTCGACCGCTTCCTCGCCGGCCGACAGTCGCGACGTGGCCGGACGCTCGCGCGGATAGACGATGGTACCATCGGCCAGCACTTCGGCCTCCGGTCCCAGCGACTGTTCGATCGCCTCGTACCAGCTGCCATCGAGCTTACCATTCTTCCCAAGTGTGCCGGTGACGTAGAGCTCGTCCTCGGCGCGGGTCATGCCGACATAGAGCTTGCGCCAGTATTCCGCCTTCTGCGCCGCCTCCTCGCGGTCGCGCAGCGGCATGGTCGCGGGATGGTGGTCCTTGCGGCCCGAAGCGTGCAGGAAGAGCCGCTGCTCGGCGTCGATGATCACGGGCTTGACCAGCTGGCGCCCCATCGGCTTGGACGCCGCATCGGCGAGGATCACGAGCGGCGCCTCGAGCCCCTTGGCGCCATGAATGGTCATCACCCGCACGCCGCGGGTGGCGCCCGAAAGCTCGCGGGTGATCATCACCTCGCGGGCCCGCATGGCGGAGAGGAAGCTCTGCAGCGAGGGGTTTTCGGTCTGCTCGTGCTCCAGCGCGAGATCGAGGAACTCGGAGAACAGATCGTCGACCTCCGAGCCGAAGCGCTGGTGGAAGCGGCGAAGCCCTTCGTTGGCATAGAGCAGTCCGGCGAAGAACTCATAAGGGCGTTCGAAGTCGAGCGTGCGCCGCCAGGCGTGCAGCTGCTCGTAGGCCTGCCGCGCCGGGCCGGGCGGCGCTTCGCGCAGGGCGTGCCACAGCCAGCCCTTCCTACCGACCGCAACGGCAGCGAGATCGTCCTCGGAGAGGTCGAAGAGCGGCGAGCGGAGCACGGCGGCGAGCTGGAGGTCATCGGCACGGTTGAGCAGCACGTCGCCGAGCGCCATCAGGTCGAGGATCGCGACGTGCGTCGTCACCATCAGCCGGTCGGCGCCCGGGGTCGGCAGCCCCTCCCCTACCAGTGCGCGGATCAGCTCGTGGAACAGCGGCCCTCGCGTCTGCACCAGCACCAGAACGTCCTCGGGTCGCACCGGGCGACGGCGCGGGCCGAGCGGCCGGCGCTCGCGCACCCACTCGCCGATCTCGCGGGCGATCCGCATCGCCACCCGCCGCGGCGCGCTGCCCATGGCGTCCTGCGGCGTCGTGGGCCAGCCCGGCTCTTGGTTGTCGTTGGCCGGGGCCCCCTCGTCGTCGTTGCCGGCGGGAGCGCTGTCGCCGGTCTGCAAGGGCGGCCAGAGGGTCACCGTACCGCCGGGGTCGGAACGGGCGGTGTTGTGGCGGACCGGCTCGAGGCTCAGCACCGCCGCCTGCCGGACGGGATCGGCAAACACGGTGTCGACGGCGCGGAGGATGTTGGGCAGCGTCCTGAAACTGGTCTCCAGCGGCAGCCGTGCGAACTGCATGTCGACCGCGACGGCAGCTGCGCGGAACTCCTCGCCTGAACGGGCGAAGAGCTCGGGCCGGGCGCCCTGGAAGGAGAAGATCGACTGCTTGCCGTCGCCTACCGCGAACACCGTGCGCGGACGCTCAACCGCGCTCATGCCGGTGAAGAACTCCGCGGCGAGGAGCTTGACCACCCCCCACTGCTCCTCGTTCGTGTCTTGGCTCTCGTCGACCAGGATGTGGGTGATGCCGGCATCGAGCTTGTAGCGCACCCAGACGCCCTGCGCCTCGTCGCGGAACAGGGCAGCGGCGCGTTCGATGAGGTCGTCGAAATCGAGCAGCGACAGCGCCCGCTTGCCGGCCTCGTAGTCCTCGACGATCGCCGAAAGGATATCGAGCAGCGCTTCCGACCGCTCGATGAGGCGGGTGCGGTGAAGCTCGGCATTGAGCTC
>JAEZBF010000097.1 GCA_023427545.1 Pseudomonadota bacterium | reverse complement strand
GCCATCAACTCCGCCATGCGGATCAGCCCCTGCATGTAGCCAATCGCGTGGGCGCGGCCGCGGTGGTTCCAGTCACTGTCGCCGTCGAGCTTGGGGACGTGGTCGTCGAGCAGGAAGCCGTCGAAGCCCGTCCTGAAGAGCAGCGCCATGACCTCGGCGGGGTCGTAGTTGCCGTCACCGATGAAGCACTCGGTGAAGTCGGGGACCGAGCCCTGCACGTCGCGGAAGTGGATGTAGGCGATGGCGCCCCTGGGGGTGAAGAACTCGATCATTTCAGTGACGTTCTTCTTGCCCCCGGTCATCTCCGAGCAGCAGCCGAGGCAGAGATCGAGCGCCCAGGCCTTGCTCGAGCCGGCAATTGCATAGGCCTTCTTGAAGTTGTCGGGCTTATAGAACAGCCGCGCCACGCCGCCGAGCATCGGCACCGGCGGATCGTCCGGGTGCAGCGCGAGGCGGATGCCTTCTTCCTCCGCCACCGGCAGCACTGCCTTGATGAAATACTCGTAGTTCGACCACATCTGGTCTTCGCTGATCGTCGCACCGTCCTTGCCGAAGACAGGCATCGAGGACTGCCGCCCCAGCGTCGTCGGCATCATCCGCTTCATCGCCTCGACGTCGTTGGCGATGGCATCGACCGCCGCCATCTCGAAGCGCCGTGCCGTGGCGCCGCCGCGGGTCGTGGCGCGGCGGTCGGTGGTCCAGACCGAGTTGGGCATGAAATGGTAGCCCAGCACCGGCACGCCGGCGCGCGCCACGGCGCGGATCGTGCGCTGGTAATTCTCGATCTGCTTGTCGCACCCGTCGACCCCGGTCATGACCTTGTCGTAGAAATGGGTCGGGACGTTCTCGATCGCCTCGAACTTCAGCCCCGCAGCCTCAACCTTCTCGACCAGCGCGCGGACATCCTTTTCTTCCCAGTACTCATCCCCGGGCAGGGTGGGGTTGTTCATCTGGAGGCCGTTGACCCCGATCTGCGCGGCAAAGCGCAGCCTTTCTTCCGTCAGGTCGTGGAACTGGCCGACGGCGACGCGAATGCTCATTTCAGTCGTTTTCCCATTGTGGAGGAGGTCAGCCCTTCACCGAGCCGGCAGTCATGCCGGCCACCATGAAGCGCTGGGCGAGGAAGTAGAGGATCATCAACGGCACCGACGAGATCACCGCGCCGGCCATCAGCGGCCCCCAGGGCAGCACGTCGGAGGTGATGAGGTAGTTGAGGGCCAGGGGCGCCGTCCGCTGGTTTTCCGAAGTAATCAATACCAGCGCCAGCAGAAGCTCGTTCCAGGCCCCGGTGAAGGTGAAGATCGACACCGCCGCGATCCCCGGCGCGGAAAGCGGCAGCACGATGCGGGCCAGCGCGCCGAAGCGGGTGAGGCCGTCGATCATCCCGGCTTCCTCGAGCTCGCGGGGTACGCCCTTGAAGTAGCCCTGCAGCAGCCAGGTCGAGAGCGGCAGCGAAAAGGCGAGGTAGACGAGGACCAGCCCGACCAGCGAGTTGCCGAGCCGCAGCTGCGCCATGACTATCGAGAGCGGAATGAAGAGCAGCGAGGTGGGCGTCAGGTAGGCAAAAAGGATCAGCCGCCCGAAGAAGCCGCGGAAGCGATAGCGGAACCGCACCATGGAATAGGCGGCGAACGAGGAGATCAGGACGGAGATCACCGTCACCGTCGTGGCCACGATGAAGCTGTTGCGGATGGCGGTGAGGAAGTCCTTCTCGAACAGTACCGTCGCGTAGTTGTTGAGCGTGAACGTGCTCGGCCAGAGCGAGGGGACGCGGAAGATCTCGCGCGGCGTCTTCAGCGATGTGATCACCATCCAGTAGATCGGGAAGGCGATCAGCAGCACCGCGATGACCAGCGTCACATAGGTGAGGATGCGCCCGATCCAGAAGCGGCGCTCGACGGAGGGCGTGCCCCGCACCTTGATGGCGGGACGGATCGGCGCGGCGGCTGCGGCGGGAACGCTCATCAGTCCTCGTTCCGCATCATCAGCGAGGTCGCAAAGATCACGAGGATGGCGAGCACCGGCAATGTCGCGACCGAAACTGCCGCTGCCTCGCCGATCCGCTGTGTCTGCATGCCGAAATACGCGAGCACGGGGAAGACGATGGTCGCATCCGAGGGCCCGCCCTGGGTCAGCAGCCAGACATGCTCGAAGCCGTTTGCGGTCCAGATCGAGGACAGCAGCACCGTGACGATGACGACCTGGCGGATGCCCGGCACCGTGACGGACCAGAAGCGCTGCCAGGCAGTGGCCCCGTCGACGAAGGCTGCCTCGTAGAGCTCCTTGGGCACCGCCTGCAGGGCGGCAAGGATGGAGATGAACCAGAACGGGAAACCGCGCCAGACGGAGGCGGCGATGACAGCCGGCATGGCGGTCGAGCGCTGGCCGAGCCAGTCGATGACCCCGGTGTGAAGGCCCGTCTGGGTCAGGACCAGGTTAATGCCGCCCCCTATCGGCTGGTACAGCACGCGCCAGGTGAGGAAGACCACGAAGGCCGGCATCGCCCAGGGCAGCAGCAGGAAGGAGCGGAAAAGCCCGCGCGCCGGCAGGTTCTGGTGAACGAGCAGGGCGAGGCCGAGCCCGATCACGAGCTTGAGCGCGTCGGAGACGACGACGATGAAGACGGTGTTCCAGATCGCCGACGAGAACTGGGCGGACTGGAAGATGTAGGCGAAGTTGGCAAAGCCGATCCACTTGCCGACGTTGCCCACCACCTGGTCGGTGAACGACACCCAGATGGCATAGAAGAACGGATAGGCGACCAGCCCGACGATCAACAGGATCACCGGCGCCACGAGGGCGTAGGCGAACAGGTTGACCCGGCTGATCACCGGCCGGCGGCGTGGTGTGGATTGAGCCAGAACGTCCGTCATGACGAGATGTGTCTCCGGAGTTTCGGCCTGGTGTCCTTCTCCCCTTGCGGGAGAAGGTGCCCGGAGGGCGGATGAGGGGTGCCTCTCAACGAACTCTGCGCCCGCGGAGAGGTCCCCCTCATCCGGCTGCCGCCACCTTCTCCCGCAAGGGGAGAAGGCGACAGCTGCGTGTCCAGTGAAAGTATCTCAATACTTGTCGTAGATCGCCTGGCCCTGCTGCTGGGCCTCGTCCATGGCACGGTCGAAGTCCCAGCCGTCGACGACGACGCGCTGGGCCATCTTGGGGATGATCCAGTTGGCCGAGAGATCGGCCCAGGCGGCGTTGTAGACGTCCGGATAGGCCGGGGCCGTGCCGTTCTGGGCGAGCCCGAGCAGACCGACGAGGATCGGGTTCGACCCGTCGAAGGCCTGCAGCTTCTCCTGGTCCTTCAGCACCGGGCCGTAGATCGCGACGTTGAAGTAGGCGTTCATGAACTCGGGATTGGAGAGGTATTCGACGAGCGCCTTGGCCGCTTCCGGGTTCTGTGACGTCTTGGGGATCACGCGCAGCTGCACGTCGATCGGGGAGACGATGCCGTTGGGGCCGCCCGGCAGCGCGGAGAAGGCGCTGCCCTCGTAGAGCTCGGGGTCGTCCTTCTTGGCCGCGATGCCGACTGAGCCGGTATTGGCGATGAACGCCGCCTGGCCCGAAAGGTAGGCCTGGTTGTCGCCGGCGCCGTCCCAGGTGGTGTTGCCGGGCGGGAAGAGACCCTTGTCCCAGGCGTTCTTGAGCCACTCGAGGTACTTGCGGGTGGCTTCGGACTTGATCGTGATCTTCTTGCCGGCATCGTCGGCAATGCGGCCGCCCATCGACTGCAGGATCGCGACCTGCACGTTGGCGTCGCCGACGTTGGAGAGCGCGAGGCCAAGGCCATAGACCGGCGGGGCGTTGACGGCGGCGGCCTGCTCGACCAGCTCATCCCAGGTCTTGGGGGCTTCGGTGAACCCCTTGGGCTCGAGCAGGTCCTTGCGGCGCAGAAGCAGGTTGCCGTTGACGCCGAACGGGATGCCGACGCGACCGCCGGCGTCGGCGGTGGTGTCGGTCGCCTTGTCGACGCCTTCGTACCAGCCGCCCTGCGCCTCACCGATCTTCTTGTAGAGGTCGTCGAGCGTCATGAGCACGCCCTGCCGGCCGAGCAGGGTGGCGAGGCCAAGGCCCATGTCGAGGGCGTCGGGCATGCTGCCCGAGGCAACCGCGGCGGAGACCTTCTGGGTGGTCTCGTTCGGGGTGATCATGACGACTTCGGTTTCGACGCCGTTCTTGGCGCCCCACTCGTTGATCGTATCGACGAGCAGCTTGTTGGCGTCATCGGAGAAGATCAGCCCGCCCCAGTAGGTGAGCTT